>CBIHPL010000100.1:0-9627 GCA_966212005.1 uncultured Asticcacaulis sp. | reverse complement strand
AGCGCGTTCATGGCGTTCGTGGGCGATATGCAGGGTAAAGGTGGCAATCACGACAAAGGCGCCAGTCGCCGTCGCCGACCAGGCAAGATAACGCTGCCCCTGCGCGATGAGCTGCGGATCATCACCTTCAATGGTCAGTGTGGTCTCATCCATGTCAACCTCACGCTGCGTTACGCCGGTCTGATAGATCACCGCAAAGCAAAAAATCGGCCGGTATCACATCCCTCGATATCAGGGTTTCATATGGGCGCAGGCACCGATATAACCTGTCCTAGAAGGCCGAGGTCAGGGCGATGGACAGGTAGCGGGTATCGCCAGTGGCCGGAGCGTTCGGCGCCTCTTTCAGGAACCGGCCCTTGGCGATCCAGGCGGCATTGACCTCGGCACGCAGGGTCTTCGGCTTCAGCCACCAGCGCAGGCGGCCTTCAAGCTGGTGCCCGGCAAAGCTGCCCGATGCACCGCTCGCGTCGCGCACGCCTGTGGTCGAAAAGGCGTCGGTCTTGCTTGCCAGCCACATAGGCCGATAGACGGCGAAGGCATCCCAGCGCGGCGACGGCGCAATTTCCAGACGGACGCCCGGCGTGCTGATATTGGCCCGCCCTATCTGGGCATAAATGCCCGCGGGCGCCAGATCGGCGCGGCGCATGCCGAACAGCGTGTCGAAGCGGCTATAGTCCGACCCGCTGTCGTCGCCGCTGGCATAGTCGTACTCTACCGAAAGCCGCGCCTTCAGGGGTCCGTGGAAACTATAACCCAGGTCGGCGTGCAGAAACCAGGCGGAGACGTCCAGTTCGGGCGCGGAGGCCACCAGCGATCCGCGGATGGAACCCGACTGCCTGAGGATCTCGACCTCGTAATCAAGCTTGCCGATGGTCGGGTCCCGGATCAGCCGGATGTCGAGCGTTTTCAGATCCCGGTCGCGCGTAGCCCGCCCCGGTGCGTCCTGTTCGCGAAAGCCGAAATAGCCAGCCTCGCCTTTCACGCCGCCCGGCAACCCGGTCTTCGTCAGCAGCCCGCCCCACAGGACGAGATCGCTACTTTCGCGGTCAAACTTTTGCGCGTTATCCAATATCGACGAAAGATCATCGGGTAGCCTGACCTGGGGCTGGACATAAAAAATCGTTGCCGTCACATGCGGCCGGACAGCGACATCGGTCCGGAGGCCGGTATAGCCATTGGTTGTGTTGCGGTAGTCATCCGCCGCGATCAGCCGGCGCGAACCCAGATTGAGGGTAAACCGCCCCGCCTGCCACGACGCCTTTGTGCCGCGACCAAAGGGTTGGTCGACGTCACCCGCCACATAGAGCTGAACTGGCTCCAGCGTATTGACCTCACCCGTGCCTATGGCGCCGCCGGCCTTGCCGCCATAGGCCCGGCTGTCATAAAGCTCGCCGCCGAAACGCAAACCGCCGGTCTCGTATTCCGCGGTCAGAATGGTGCGCAGGCTGGTCAGGCTGTCGGTCGGGTTCAGCCCGGCACGGGCTTGCCCGTCCAGATCTTCGTAACGCAGCCGGATACTTCCGGAAAAAGTGAATTTGCCGGATGTTTCAGCCGCCCCGGCCGATGCTGCACAGGCAAGCAGGGACACTAGCAGGCAGGTTGGGCGCGCGATCATCTGGTCTATCTCCCGGAACAATAGCCTGCATGCGGGTGTCCGGTCGGCGCGGCAACTACGCGTAACACATCCTGTCGGGAACAACCGCGTAGAAATTCTAAATTCGAAATTTAGCGAGAGGCTTGGTCGGAGCGAGGGACTCCAATCGGCGGCTCTATTCTTTTTCGTCGTAAAGAAGAATAGTATCGGTTTTTTATAAAATTGTGATCATGGTCCGCAGCGCTCCAGTCTGTATAAAAAATCTGAAAAAAATCAGGTGTAGGGATGAACTTCAACATAAGCCGGGCCACCGCCCGGTATCGGCACACCCGCATGCGCGGGCGGCTGATCAAAGGGCTAAAGCCACTGGCCCTGCGCGGTATCGACATCGTTGTTTCGGCGCTTGCGATCTGTTTTCTCGCGCCCGTCTTTGCCGTCATGGCCGCCGTGCCGGTACGCAAGGACAGTCTTGGACTGTCGCAGCTTCCGCAACTTTTTCTCGTCTTCGCCGGCGAGATGAGCCTGTTCGACGAACGGATGAGATAGACAGGCAGCGGACGTCATCCGGCCTTAAGGCCGGTCTGTTCCGGCGCACCCGGCTGCGTATTGAACCCCTTGCGCGTCATCTCGCCCCACGCCCTGCGGCCGCGCAGGAATTCCCACCAGCCGATCACGCGCCAGATATTGGTCAGTTGCCGATAGCCGAAATTCTCGACGACGGCGACGCCCAGCAGCAGGGCCGGTTCCGACGCTGTCGTCAGCCGTTTCAGTTCCAGTTCCTCGAGGATCAGCGAACTGGCCGAGATGAAGACACCAAAGGCAAAAAACAGGGCGACATAGGCCAGGAAGAAGTCGAGGCTGAACACGCCCGACAGCCAGAACAGTGGCATAAGGATATAGCCCAGGACTTCAGCGACCGGGCCCAGCACGTCGATGACCAGGTTGTTGGCAAAGCCCAGCATGCCGACCTTGCCGTACCTCGGGTTAAACAACATATCCCTGTGGCGGAAGAAGACCTCCAGCGCGCCGCGCTGCCAGCGCTTGCGCTGGTTCGAGAGCACCTTCAGCGTCTCGGGCGCTTCGGTCCAGCAGACGGGTTCCGGCACGTACCGCAGCGAATAGACGCGCTTTTGCCGGCGCATATGCTTGTGCATCTTGACGATCAGCTCATAGTCCTCGCCGACCGTGCCGTGGGTGAAGCCGCCGACCTCGATGGCGGCGCTGCGCCGGAAGATGCCGAAGGCGCCGGAGATCAGGGTCAGTATGCCCCAGCGGCTCCAGGCCAGGCGTGCCATCAGGTAGGCGCGGATATATTCCATGTACTGGACCAGCGGCAGGAAGCGGCGCGGCAAGCCGACCTTGACGACCTGGCCGTCCTTGACCGTGCAGCCGTTGAGCACGCGGATGGTCCCGCCAACGGCCAGCATGTGCTGCGGGTCTTCCATGAAGGGACGAACCGAACTGAGCAACGCTTCGATTTCCAGCAGCGAGTCGGCGTCGACGACGCAGAACAGCGGATTGCGCGACAGGTTGATGCCGGCATTGATGGCGTCGGACTTGCCGCCATTGACCTTGTCGACGACCAGAAGGCGCGAATAGAGCGGCGAGGCATAGAGGCCGCGTATGGCTGCGTGCTTGACGGCCTGTTCATAGGCGCGGGCGACGGGTCGCAGCTGAAACGCATCGACCAGCGCCGAAAGCGTGGCATCTTTCGACCCGTCATTGACGACGATGATTTCGAGATCGGGATAACGCAGCGACAGCATGGAGCGCACGCTTTCGACGATCGTCGCCTCTTCGTTATAGCCCGGCACGACCAGGCTGATCGGCATGGCGACGTCCGAGATCAGCAACTGGAAAGCCGACTCGGAATCGTCGGCCTGAGAGCGCTTGCGCAGTTCAGCCCAGGCCGCCGGCAACTGGATGGCGTAGACGAGGTTCTGCACAAGGCCGATCGCCAGGATCGTCCAAGAAAGGATCATCAGTGGATCGCGGTTGTCGACCAGGAATTGCGCGGCCCAATTGCCAGCGTCCATCATCGCGCGCCCCCGAATTCCAGCAGCGCCTGGGCGGCCGCCGCGCCGCCATCTCCGGCCTGACGGCTGAGAGCGCGCAAGGCGACAATGCCACGGTCGCCGAGACGATGAATGGCTTCGGCGGCGCGGAAGCGCACCCACCAGTCTTCGTCGTTCAGGCGCGCCGATAGCTCCGGCAGGGCACGGATCGCCTGAAGCGCCCCAAGCGCCTGCACGGCCTGGGCCCGGACGCCGGCCGCTTCATCCTTGAGACGGGCGATGGCCGTCGTCAGGGCGCGCGGGTCGGCAATGCGGCCGAGCGCAGCCAAGGCCTGAGCGCGGACGTCGTGACTGCTGTCACCGGTCAGCGCGATGAGGTCCGGCACGGCGCCATGGTCGCCGATGGAGCCGAGCGCCATGATCGCCGCCACCCGGACTTCTGTGCGTGCTTCGGAGTTCGCCAGGCGGACAAGGGCGGGCATGGCCGGGGCGCCGAAGCGTTGCAGGATATCGTGCAGCAGCAGGGTATTGGACTGATCGGAGTGGCCAAGCGCATCGGCGATTGCGTCGATATGCGCTGTTGCGCCGCGCTGGGCCAATGATCTCAGGGCGGCGATCTGGACGTACATTTCACGGTCGCCGGCCTGGGCCAGAAGCACCGCCAGCGACGCATCGTCGTCAAAAAAGCCCAACAGGGTCAGGGCGCGGATACGCTTGCCCGGCCGGCCGGTAGCCGCCATGGCATACAGCTGATCCTCGACGTGCCACAGCCGCAGCAGTTCGACAATGCGGCCAGCATCGGCGCCGCGCAGACTGCGAAGCATGTCGAGCACCAGGCCGATCAGAACGAGGTAGTCGGCCTTCGCCAGCGACGGCATGGTTTCGGGCTTCAGCGCCACCGGCGACTTGAGCGCGGCCATGATAAAGCGCGACAGGGTGGCGCGCACGGCTTCGCGGCGACGGACTTCCCCTGCTCCGGAAAGCCGGCGCAGGATGAGGGCAGCAACAATCAGCACCGACACGATGCATAGCGCTGCGGTGCCGATCCAGATCGCCCTCAGCGTCAGGAGCTCAAAAACGCTGGCTGAGGGTGACATTGAAGCCTTGTCTCACATAGACGTTTTGCCGGTCGTCACGGCTATAGCCGGCGCGCAAGGTGGTTTTCGGTGTCATGTCCCATGCCACGCCGGTAAACATCGACCGCGTCACGACGGTGATGGCGGCAACCGTTTCCGGCGCGTCGGCAAAGCCTGCGAAGGCGCGCAAGTTATCGGTGATCCTGCCATCGACCCGGACATCGTAACCGGTCATGGCATTGCCGCTGCCCTGGTCAACGCGAATAAGGCGCGACGACACGCCCCAGCCGTTATTATGCGCCACACGTACACCCAATGCGCCGGAATTGACGGTGACGGTGGCATACCGGTCATGACGGCCATCGAAGGTCAGCCATACCCCGCCCCACGATGGCTTATGCGCACGGTAGCTGCCGCCAAAGGCGAAACGGCTTTCCGGACGGAAGTCGGCATCCGACGCCATCCCGACCGCGCCATAAAGATCAAGACGCTCCGACAGACGCGCGGCCACGCCCAGTTCCGCTTCGTTGTCGTCGAGACCGAACTGGTCATAGTGAGTCAAGCGCAGGTGCACGGCCTGTTTGCCGCCGTTCAGCAGACGGGTGACCTGGACGAACTGCTGGCTCCAGTCCGGTAGCGCGGTGTTGGAAAAGCTGGACGTCTCTGCGCCGATATCGGCCTGCCAGCGTGGCGCCTTTTCCTGCTCGGCCAGTGCCGCTTCAACGCGCTTAAGCCCGTCGCGCGCCTCGACGAAATCGGGTGTGATGGCAAGGGCTTCGGTGTAGATGGCGCGTGCGCGCACCAGATCGGACCGGTAATAGGCCAGGTTGCCGCGAATGGTCAGGGTTTCGGCACTGCCTTGCGGCAGCCGGTCGAGTTGAGCGTCGGCGGCACGGTAGTCGCCCTTCCAGCTGAGAACCCGGGCGGTGGCAAGGCCGATATCGAGATCGGCGGGCGCCGCAGCCTGGGCGGTCCGCAGGACGCTCAAAGCCTCGTCGTAGCGTTTGGCTTCGGCCAGGGCGCGGGCGGTGGCGATCGGCGTATCATCGGCATGTGCGGCCAGGGGTGCACAGGCCATCAACGCAGCCAGGCAAAATACTCTCATCGTCCTGTTTCCGAGATCAGTAGCCGCACGACGCGCGTCAGCACTTCGTCGGCATTGAAGGGTTTGGTGATGTAATCGACGGCACCCGAATTGAGCCCTTCGATGACGTCGGCGCCATAGTGACGTGCGGTCAGAAAAACCACGGGCACGCCGCGGGTGCGCGGATCGCCCTTCATCATGCGCAGGAGGGTCATGCCGTCCATGCCGGGCATCATGCGGTCAAGCAGGGCCACGGCGAAGTCGCCTTCCTGAAGCGCCTGCCAGGCCTCGGCACCCGAACTGACCGCCGTCACGCGGCAGCCGGCGCTTTGGAACTTGTGTACCAACATGTCGCGGACCGTGTCGTCGTCATCGGCGATCAGCACGTGGCTGTCGAGGCGATCGAGGCGGCTACGGATGCGCTTGCCGGTTTCGACCGGATCGAACGGTTTGACGATATAGTCTGCCGCGCCAGCCATAAGCGCGCGCATGACTTCTTCGGCATCGTGGCTGGCGGTGATCATGATCACCGGTATGGCTTGCGTCAAAGGCGAGGCCTGAAGCGTCTCAAGCAGTTCGATGCCAGCATTGTCGGCGCCGATATTGTTGTCGAGCAGGACGAGGTCGGGCTCCAGCGCCTCGATCAGGTTCCGGCCGGTCTGAACGTCGGCGGCGGTCAGGACGTCAACGCTCTCGCCAATCATCTTCGACAACAGGTCTCGGACGATGTCGTCATCGTCGACGATGACGACGCGGGGATTGGCACGCGGCGGCTGATAGGTCGCAGATTCGACCGGAAGATTGTCAGGGTCGGGATTGCGGATAGCCGCATCGACCGCTTCGATGACCTTGCCGAGGCGGGCCGACAATTCGGCATCGCTGGTACCAGGCTGGTCGCGGAGAAGGGTTTCGAGCTTTTGCGACGTGTGACTGATTGGCCAGTAGCCGAAGCTGCCGCCGCTTCCGGCCAGAGAGTGGATTTCTTCGATCAGCCACAGACGGCGTTCAGGCGTCAGCGGAAAGATGCAGTCCTTAAGAGCTGCGTTCTTCTCTTCAAGCCGCACCAGGTAGCGCCGGTGCAGATTCTTCGTCGCGTCTTCCTTGGACTGCGGCGACGCCTGCAGCTCATCCGAGCGCTGACCTTTCTGCATCCGATATGCCTTCTACACGTTACACAACTGCAATTCGCAGCCGGGGAAGTGTCCGCCATATGGATTAAGAAATCGCGAGCCGGATATAAAAAAACGGGCTGGAGTTGCCGGGAGGCCTCCAGCCCGCGATAGCAGAACATACAGGAAGTCAGCCCTGCCATCCTCCGCCAAGCGCGCGGATCAGGCCCACCGTGGACTGATACTGCGCCGCGCGGACCCTTAAGGCCTGCCGCCGGATCGCCAGCTGCTGGCGCTGGGCATCCAGCACCTCCAGCTGCGACGACTGGCCATTCTTGTACCGCGATTGCGACTGGGCCAGCGCGCGCGTCGCGGCATCGACAGCCTGCGCTTCCGCGCCTTGCTGCTGCTGCAGGTAGGTGAGGTCGGACAGCTGGTTTTCGACGTCCTGGAACGCCACCAGGACCTGCTGCTGATAACTGGCGAAAGCACCGTCCAGCCCGCCCCTGGCGTAGTCGATGCCGGCATTGCGGCGGCCGCCGTCGAACACGGCCTGGGACAGGATGGCAGCCAGCGACCAGCCCTCCATACCCTTGTCGAACAAGGTGCCGAGATCGCCCGACGCATAGCCGCCGGACGCCGTCAGTGTGAAGGTCGGGAACCAGGCCGCGCGCGCCACCCCTACCCGCTTTTGCGCAGCCTGAAGCGACGCTTCGGCGGCAACGACGTCCGGCCGGCGTTGCAGCACGTCGGACGGCACACCCGCCGGAATGCTGGGGACGGCAGCGGCCCACGGCTGGGCGGCCCAGGTGCTGGAGGCCAGTTCGAAGGTTGTCGCCGGTTCGCCCACCAGAACGGCCAGGGCATTGACCAGGTTGGCGCGTTGCTGGTCAAGCGCATAGGATTCGGACTGGGTGCGCGCCACCTCGGTCTCAAGGCGCGCGACATCGAGTTGCGCCACGTCGCCTTCCTCGTAGCGGCGCTGCGTGACCTTCAGGCTGGCGCGGTAGGCCTCCAGCGTGTCGGCAACGATGGCGCGGTCTTCGTCGAGTGCGCGCAGCGCGAAATAGGTCTGCGCGACGCGTGACTGGATCAGCAGCTGCGTATCGTTCAGCAGGGCCGCCGTCGCATCGGCGTCGAGCTTTGCCGCCTTCGACGCCTTGGACAACCGCCCGAAGACATCGACCTCGTAGCTCAGGTCGAGGCCGAGATCATAGGCGTTGGCGGCCTTTGGATAGGGCTGCTGCGCGGTGGAACGCGCGGCGGTCAGGCCCGCTCCGGCCTGCGGCCACAGGTCGGCGCGTGCCGATTTCAGCAGGGCGCGCGCCTGGGTCAGCCGCGCCGCGGCGATGCGGATATCGCCGTTGTTGCTGGCGGCCTTGGCTTCCAGTTCGGTCAGGACCGGGTCGGAAAAAACCAGCCACCATGCGCCGGCTTGCTGGGTTGGTGCGGCGGGCCCCGCTGCCGTCTGTCCCTTGAAGGCGGCGGGCGTAGTGACGGTCGCCGTTTCCAGCGGGGCGGAGGCGCAGCCGCTTAACAATACGGCTGCCAGACTAAGGGTAATTATCTTGTTACGTATTTGGCGGGACATGTTTATGCCTCCTCGGTGTGACGTTGGGCAACCGGTGCGGGCGCAGGGTGCGCGTCGTCGAAGCCGAGCGTCGAGGTGTGGGCCTTAAGCGGCCGGTTGCCGCTGATGGCGCGGAGCAGGACGTAGAAGAAAGGTGTGAGGAAAAGGCCCAGCAGGGTCGCGCCGATCATTCCGGCGAACACCGCCACGCCCATGGCCCGGCGCATTTCGGCGCCCGCGCCCTGGCTGGTGACCAGCGGCAGCACACCCATGATGAAGGCGATCGAGGTCATCAGGATCGGACGAAGTCTCAGGCGCGAGGCTTCGATGGCAGCCTTGACGGGCGGCAGTCCGGCCAGTTCCAGCTCGCGGGCGAATTCCACGATCAGGATGGCGTTCTTGGCCGACAGCCCCACCAGGACGAACAGGCCGATCTGGGTGAAGATGTTGTTGTCGCCCTGGCTGAGGAAAACCCCGATCATGGCTGACAAGAGCCCCATGGGTACGATCAGGATGATGGCGGCCGGCAGGACGACGCTTTCATACTGGGCGGCCAGGACCAGGAAGACCAGCAGGATGACCAGGACGAAGATCAGGGTCGAGGTGTCACCGGCCAGTATCTGCTGATAGGTCAGGTCGGTCCACTCCAGCTCTATGCCCTGGGGCAGGGTTTCGGCGGCGATGCGGGTCATCGCGGCTTCGGCCTGGCCGGACGAGAAGCCGGGGGCAGGACCGCCCGAGATATCAGCCGACAGGTACGAATTATACCGGCTGGCAATGACCGGGCCGAAGCTCGGATCAACCTTGAGCACGGCCGACAGCGGGATCATCTCGCCGGTGCTGGAACGGACCTTGAGGTTGCCAATGTCTTCCGGTTGGGCGCGGAAGGCGGCGTCAGCCTGGACACGGACGCTGTAGGTGCGGCCGAAGCGATTGAAGTCGTTGACATATTGCGAGCCGAGATAGACCTGCATGGTGGTGAAGATGTCGGTGACCGAGACGCCCAGCTGACGGGCGCGGGTGCGGTCGATGTCGGCATAGATCTGCGGCGTATTGATCTGGAAGCCGCTGAACACACCAGCCAGTTCCTTGGTCTGGTAGGCCTTGGCGACCAGCGCCTTGGTCGCCTTGTCGAGCTCGGCATAGCCAAGGCCGGCGCGGTCTTCCAGCTGAAGCTTG
>CBIHPL010000099.1:0-9636 GCA_966212005.1 uncultured Asticcacaulis sp. | reverse complement strand
CGTACAGTACTTCCTGCTGAACGACCCGTTCGGCACGGCGACCGTCGAGCCGCTCACCACGCCGGTCGTCATGAGCAACGGCTTCGCTGTTATCCAGCGCACCCGCAATACCAACTTCGACGCCAAGACCTCGACGCGTCTGTTCTCGCAGAAGCAGGCCGCCGATGGCCTGTTCCTGAACGGCGAATGGAAGAACGAGCAGTGGCGCTTTTCAGGCGTGATCGCCGCGACCAAGTCTTCGAACTATTCCGAAGAAACGGAAATGGATCTCCGCACCGTGACCCAGGGCGGCACGGGCAGCAACGGCCTGGTCGAGATCATCGATACCGGCCTCGGCGAACTGGACGATTACTTCCAGTCGGTCACGCCTGGCCCTCAGAACATCATGCCTGTCATGCCGTTCCGGGCTGCCGCGAACTCTGCCGGCTTCCAGGCCGGCTACTGGAACTGGGCGCCGAACCAGCCGGACAATCTGTTCACTTCGGATGGCAAGTATCTCCTGCACGTCGGCGGCACGCACCAATACGCTGAAAAGGCCGTGAATTCGGTACAGTTCGACGTCGAGCGCCAGGTCGATTTCGGTCCGATCACCAGCATCCAGGCCGGCGTCAGGTCCGAAAGCAACGAGTACGAGAAGCACGGCGTCCGGAACATGGCCTACGGCATCCAGACGCAGAACATCACGTCTTCGATGCTGATCCGTGCGCCTTCGGTCGACGACTTCATGGAAGGCAAGGCGCCGATCAACAAGGACTGGTACACGATCGATCCCATTCCGTTCCTGAATGCCATCCGCCCCGTTACCGAATACAACAACGGCGGGCTATCGGACCTCGGCTTCAACATCTTCTATGCCGACGGCGGCTTCGCCAACAACAACTACAAGGTCACGAACCAGCTGGCGGAAGCCTATATCCAGGCCAAGTTCGACACTGAGGTTTGGGGCCGTCGGGTCCGCGGTAATTTCGGCGTTCGTTCGGAATCGACGGATTACGAAGTCACGACGCTCGATCGCACTGCAAGGACGACGAGCAATGGCGGCGTCGGCGCGCGTTCCGACTACACCTGGCACACGTTCAGCAACAAATACAGCCACATCCTGCCCTCCGCCATCGCGGTCGTGGACGTGATCGATAACCTGGTGTTCCGCACCGCCTACTATAAGACCTACGTCCGCCCCGATCCGCAATCCAGCAGCCCGATCCGCAGCTACGGGTACTCGAACAGCACGGAATCGACGCTCACCCAAACCATCACGAACGTGAATATCAACCTGGCGAACGGTCAGCTGAAGCCCTACACGGCCGACAATTTTGACCTGTCGCTGGAATGGTACAACCGTCCGAATGGCCTGGTTTCGTTCGCCTACTTCAAGAAGAAGCTGTCCAACCGCGTCGCTCCCATTGCCGATCCGGCCATCCTTTGCCCGGCAGACGGCAGCGACTGGGGTTACGGCGCCCTGACCTGGAACGGTACCTATTGCAGCGCACCGACGGCGAACGATGTCGTCAACGGCATTCCCAACTCCTACCGGATCTTCGCGTCAGGCCAGCAGAACATCGACCTGCCGACCTATGTCAGCGGCATAGAGTTCAACGTTCAGCAGAACTTTGACTTCCTGCCGGGCTTCTGGAAGAACTTCGGTGGCTCGTTCAACTACGCCTTCACCCAGGCAAAGCAGACGGGTGGCCTGGCAGCTCCCTTCCCAGGTATTTCCAAGCACGCCGCCAACGCGATCCTGTTCTATGAAACGACCAAGTTCGGCATCCGTGGCGTCTATAACTGGCGCTCCGAGTATAACCTCGACGGCTCGGGCACGTCCTACGGCCTTGCCCGTAACGCCGCCGCCCGTGGCCAGCTCGACCTCTCGGCGTCGTACAACATCAACGACCGGGTGACGATCGCGATCGATGCCTACAACCTGACGAATTCCTTCCGTAAGGAGTATCAGGGTGATGAGCGCATGGTCCGCCAGATCGACTATGACGGCCAGACCTTCACCGCCAGCGTCAAGGCGACCTTCTAAGAGGCCGGAATACGGATAGGCCGGAGCTTTTGCTCCGGCCTATCCAGGACTTAGTACCCGCGTATCTCCTACCGATCCAAACTCATCCCGCAGCCTGGCCTTCCGGTCAGGCTGTTTTTTCATTCATGACTGGCTACGGCCGGCAGATGCGCCGCTGGACCGGAATGATTTCAGGGCATATCGCTCTAGAATAGAATAATATTATCATTTTATAGAAAAACGAAATTGACGTTTCCGAAGACCTGACCTAGAGTCGACAGGCAGCAGAAGCGGGCCGGCGTCCCTGAATTGGTCGGCCAATTTCGATGCAAATGTCCTGCCTCAGCCTGTCGTGATCCATGTCCAAAATTACAGCCGCCCGTGTCATCGTAACCTGCCCCGGGCGCAACTTCGTTACGCTCAAGATAGAGACGTCGGACGGCGTACACGGCGTCGGCGACGCCACGCTCAACGGGCGCGAACTGGCGGTGGCCAGCTATCTGACGGACCATGTCATCCCCTGCCTGATCGGCCGCGACGCTCACCAGATCGAGGACATCTGGCAGTACCTCTACCGTGGCGCCTACTGGCGCGGCGGGCCTGTCGGCATGACCGCCATCGCCGCCGTCGACATGGCGTTGTGGGACATCAAGGGCAAGGTCGCGGGCCTGCCTGTCTATCAGCTGCTGGGCGGCGCCTGCCGCGACGGCGTGACCGTCTACGGCCACGCCAATGGCGAAACCATCGACGAGACGATTGCCGAAGCTGTCAAGTACAAGGCGCTCGGCTACAAGGCCATCCGCCTTCAGACCGGCGTTCCGGGCCTGTCGTCGACCTACGGCGTGTCGCGGGACAAGATGTTCTACGAGCCGGCGGACAATGGCCTGCCGACCGAGAACCTGTGGTCGACGGCACGGTATATGAACCACGTCCCCAAGCTGTTCGCCGCGGCGCGCGAAGCCCTGGGGTGGGAGGTTCATCTGCTGCACGACGTCCATCACCGCCTGACGCCGATCGAGGCCGGCCGGCTCGGCAAGGACCTGGAGCCGTACCGCCTGTTCTGGATGGAGGACACGACCCCGGCCGAAAACCAGGAGGCGTTCCGCCTGATCCGCCAGCACACGACCACCCCCCTGGCGGTCGGCGAGATTTTCGCCAGCATCTGGAATTGCAAGGACCTGATCCAGAACCAGCTGATCGACTATATCCGCGCGACCGTCCTGCACGCCGGCGGCATCAGCCACATGCGCCGCATCGCCGCCCTGGCGGATCTCTATCAGGTTCGCACCGGCTGTCATGGCGCGACCGACCTGTCACCCGTCACCATGGCCGCCGCCCTGCACTTCGACATGTCGATCCCGAATTTCGGCCTGCAGGAATATATGCGCCATACGGCGGAGACCGATGACGTCTTCCCGCACAATTACAGTTTCGCCGATGGCTACCTGCATCCGGGCAATGCGCCGGGGCTGGGTGTCGATATCGATGAAACGAAAGCCGCCCTTTATCCGTACAAGCGCAGCTACCTGCCCGTGAACCGTCTCGAGGACGGGACGATGTACAACTGGTAGCGTCAGATCGGAATGATTTATCAGGGAGCATCATTCCGACCTAAGTTTTTGTTTTGTCGCGATATTTAGCCAAAAACCGCTACACGTTTTTGGCATATCGCTCTGGTACCCACAGCACGGACTTTCCCTAACTCCCTAGATCGTGCTGTACCTGTAAGCCCGGCATCTCGTATGCCGGGCTTTTTTTGCCTGCCGCGTGCCGCCGGTTACGGCTTGACGATCCATTCGTGTGCGGGATCGTTGCGGAAGATCCAGCGGCGTTCCGGCCCCGCCATGACGTTCAGATAGTAGAGGTCGTAGCCGTGCGCGGTGCCGACCGGATGATAACCGCGCGGCACCATGACGACATCGCCGTCCTCGACAAGAACGGCCTCATCCAGAGACCGGTCATCGGTATAGACGCGCTGAAAGGCAAACCCCTGCGGCGGGTCGAGCCTGTGATAATAGGTCTCTTCCAGCGCGGTTTCCGCGCCCTCCTCCGCCGTGTCGTGCTTGTGCGGCGGATAGCTGGACCAGTGGCCCGACGGCGTCACCACCTCAACGATTAGCAGGCTGTGGGCCGGGCGGTCCTGGGGCAGGATGTTGCGGATGTAGCGTGTATTGGTGCCCTGCCCGCGGACCTCGCGGCTCATTTCGGACTCAGGGATGCAGCGCGCCTCATAGCCCGGCGCGCCGGGCGCGGTGCAGACGGCCAGCTCGATCCCGGACAGGGCATGAACCGTATAGTCCTCGCCGGGCGGCACGAACACCGCGCCCGGAGGCGCGTCCTCGAATGGCGACGTCCGGCCGCCGACAGACGCAAACAGCTGCCCCGCCACGGTTATATCAGCCGTCCCGGCGACCAGCACCAGGCAGGTTTCACGCGCGGCATCCCCTCCCGTAAAGGTCTGGCCCGGCGACAGCCGCACGACGGAAAAGCCGACATGGCCCCAGCCGGCGCTTTGCGGCGTGACGGTCAGAACCCGCCCGGTGTCGTCCGGCGCGTGAGGCCGGACACGCAGGCGGCTCATGCCGCGACCGCTTCGACCAGGCCGGCCTTGCGCGCGGCGTCCTTCAGGGTCTTCAGCCCCATCTCGGCGTACTGGCGCGGATCGGCCTTGGCCGGGTCCTGTTCGGCTTCGATAATGATCCAGCCGCTGTAACCAATGGCCTTCAGCTCACGCATGACCCGGTCGAAGTCGATCGAGCCGTCGCCCGGAACGGTGAACATCCCGGCCAGAACGCCGTTCAGGAAGCTGTCGTCCTTGCCGGCGGTGGCGTCGAACACCGGTTGGCGGACATCCTTGCAATGAACGTGGACGATGCGTTCCGGGTGGCTGGCGATCACCTGGTGCGGATCGATGCCGCCCAGGACGGCATGGCCGGTATCCAGCGTCACGCCGACATTTCCACCGGTGTGACGGAAAAAGTTTTCAAGGTCGGCCGCATCCTGGACGATCGGGCCCAGGTGATAGTGATAGGCGAGCTTCAGTCCCCGCGCGCCGACATAGTCGGCCACGGCGCTCAGGCGGGCGCCGAACTGCGCCCAGCCCGCTTCGTCGAGGTGCGGACGATCTTTAAGCGGCGTTTTCCTCTGGCCGTGGATGGCGTTGGATGTCTCCGCGATGACGAATACGCGGCTGCCCATGGCCAGCAGCAGGGCGAGATGGTCCTGAAGGGCGGCGATTTCCGCCTCGGCGTCGCGCGTCAGAAGCTCGCAGCTATACCAGCCGCCGACGAGTTCCAGGTCGAAGCGGCCGAGCAGCGCCTTCAGAACGGCCGGGTCCTTCGGAAAGGCGCCGCCCAGTTCCGTGCCGGCGAAGCCGACCTCGGCGATGTCCTTCAGAACACTGTCGAGCGGTGTGTCGCCGCCCAGTTCCGGCATGTCGTCATTGATCCAGGCGATGGGGCTGACGCCGAAGGTGATGGTCATGACTTGTCCCTGATGGTCTTGAGTTTCTGTTCATAAGCGGCGCGGGCGGCCGTGACGCCGGGCAGGCCCGACACTTCGGGCACGGCGACATCCCACCATGTGCCGCCTTCCGGGGTACCGGTCGTGGCCTCGGTATCGATGACCACGACATTGACGCCGCCACGGCTGCGCGCATCGGCGATGGCGGCTTCGAAGCCCGTGATATCGGCGGCCTTGACGGCGTGCGCGCCCATGGATCGGGCGTGGGCAACGAAGTCGATCTCGGGCAGGGCCGTATGCCAGCTGTCTTGCAGCCGGTTGTTGAAGGGTTCGCCGCCGACCGCCTTTTGCAGGCGATGGATGCAGCCGAAGGCCCGATTGTCGACCAGGACGACGGTCATCCGCACGCCCATCATGACGGCGGTGGCCAGTTCGGAATTCATCATCAGATAGCTGCCGTCGCCAACCATGACATAGACCTCACGGTCCGGCTCGGCCAGGGCGACGCCCAGACCGCCGGCAACCTCATAGCCCATGCAGGAATAGCCATATTCCATGTGATAGCCGCCGGTCGCGCGGGTGCGCCACAGTTTGTGCATGTCGCCCGGCAGGCCGCCGGCGGCGGCCACGACTATGGCCTTGTCATCCGTCGCCCGCATCAGGGCGCCCAGGACCTGCGCCTCCGTCGGCCGTTCCTTTGGCGCCAGCAGGAGATCGACCCTGGCATCCCATGCGGCGCGGGCCGCTGTGACGCGCCCGGTCCAGGCGTCATCCGGCGCCCGGTCGAATTCCAGGCCGGTCAGCACCGTTCCCGCGTCGCCGACAACCGGCGTGGCGTTGAACTTGTGGGCATCGAATGTGGCCGTATTGACAGCGAAGATGCGCGCCTGGGGAAACAGTCCGGCCGAGCCCGTGGTGAAGTCCTGCAACCGCGTGCCGACAGCCAGGATCAGGTCGGCCTCGGCGGCGGCCCGATTGGCGGCATCGGTCCCCGTCACGCCGATCGCGCCCAGATTGAGCGGATGGCTGAAAGGCACGGCTCCCTTGCCGGCCTGGGTCTCGCAGAACGGGATGCCGTGGCGGCGGCTGAAGGCGTCGAGAATGTGCCCGGCACCGCTGTAGCGGACGCCGCCCCCGACGATAATCAGCGGGCGCTTCGCCGCCTTCAGCGCCGCGGCCAGGGCGGCGGCTTCGCGCGGATCGCACGGCTGACGGCGGAACGACCACAGACGCGGGGCGAAAAAACTTTCCGGATAGTCGAAGGCCTCGGCCTGCACATCCTGGCACAGGGCCAGGGTGACCGGCCCGCAATCGACCGGATCGGTCAGGACAGCCATGGCGCGCGGCAGGGCATTGAGAATCTGTTCCGGCCGCGTGATGCGGTCGAAGTAACGCGAAACCGGCCGAAAACAGTCGTTGGCCGAGACAGTGCCGTCGCCGAAGTCCTCGATCTGCTGCAACACCGGGTCCGGCCGGCGGCTGGCATAGACGTCGCCGGGCAGGAACAGCACCGGCAGGCGGTTGACGTGGGCGAGCGCCGCCGCCGTCACCATGTTGGTGGCACCGGGTCCGATCGACGTGGTGCAGGCAAAGGCACGCTGCCGCCGTGACTGCTTGGCATAGGCGATTGCGGCGTGGGCCATGCCCTGTTCGTTGTGGGCGCGATACGTCGGCAAGCCGTCGCGCACGCCGTACAGGGCCTCGCCCAGTCCCGCGACATTGCCGTGGCCGAAGATGGCCCACACCCCTGCGAAGAACGGTACAACGCCGGCATCGCTCTCGACCATCTGACACATCAGATAACGCGTCAGGGCCTGGGCCATGGTCAGTCTGATGTGCGTCACGCCACGTGTTCCTTCAGGGCACCTCGCGCCGGACGGCGGCGCATGTCACGCCAGGCGGTGACAAGGCGCGACAACTTTGCCGCCATGGCGTCGACCGCACCGGCATCGTCCATCTCGCCCTTCAGCCACCGGGCGGCGACATCGTGGAAGATGGTGCGGCCGATGGCAAATCCTTTTACGCATTCGAAGCGCGCGGCGACCTCAAAAGCACGCAACAGCTCGTCTTCCGGCGCCGACAGGCCCAGCACAACGACGCCACGGCACAGCGGGTCGTTTGCGGCAATGGCCGCGTCGATGTTTTCCCACACGCACGGGTCGACGACCGGTTCCAGCTTCCACCAGTCGGGCTTGATGCCCAGATCGTAGAGACGCTGTATCCCCCGGGCGCGCGTGGTCTTGTCCGCCGGCATGCCGGGGGGCAGAATCAGTTCCAGCAGCAATTCATGGCCGGACTTGCGGCAGGCGTCGAACAGTATGAGCAGCTGGCGTTCCTGCTCGGCGCGCAGGGTTTCCTCGTCATCGGGATGGTATAGGACCAGGCACTTGACGACCTGGTTGGCCGGCCAGGTATTGAGTTCCAGCCCGACGTCGGCGCCGGTCTCGAACACCAGCGGCCGCGACTTGGGCACCTCGACCGGACGGCCGATCCAGTAGGTTGTGTGACCGGCTTCGCTGAGCGCATCGGCGCCGTAGCGGCCGTCGAGCAACACGCCGAAGGCGGCGCTGCCGTTAGCCAGGCTGTCGACGGCGCGCAGGGCCAGGCGCTTGAAGGCCGAAATGCGCCCCATGTCGGCGCCGAGGTCCGCCGCCATCTCCTCGAACTGGAAACGGTGATCCATGGCCAGGATCATCAGGGCGTCGTAGTCGCGATGGCGAGTGTAGGACCAGTGCAGGTGATCGAGATGCGCCTGATCGTCGGGCGACATCGGATGCTGGATCGCCATGAAGGCCTGCAACTCCTCGAAGGTCGGCATGGCCGGGGCGCAGGAATGGCGGGTCACGACCAGCGCACCGCAGGCATTGGCCCAGCGCCCGCAGGTGAAGAGGTCCTCGCCTCCCAGCCAGCCGCGCAGGAACCCGGCGGAAAAGGCGTCGCCCGCACCCAGCACGTTCATGACCTCGATGGCGAAACCGGGAACGACCAGGCCATCCTTGATGCGATCAGGGACGGGGCCGTCGAAGATGGCGCAGCCTTCCGCACCCAGCTTGCACACCAGCACGGCGTCGGTCGCGGCGCGGATGGCTTTAAGCGCGAGAACGACGTCTTCATTACCGCCGAGAATGCGGATTTCTTCCTCGGTGCCGATGATCAGGTCGCACAACGGCGTTACCGCCGACAGGCGCTCGGTGACTTCGCTGTCGGCAACGTAGCGCTGCTCACCCATGTCGCGGGAGGTCAGGCCCCAGAGGACCGGACGGTAATCGATATCGAACGCGATCCGGCCGCCGGCGGCCCTGACCTGGCGCACGGCCTCGAGGCTGGCGGCGAAAACGCCGGGCTGGGACAGATGGGTGCCGTCGATGACGAGCGCGCGGGCGGACGACAGCCAGGCGGGATCGATATCGGCGATATCGATGGCCATGTCGGCGCAGTTTTCACGATAGAAAATAAGCGGGAAGGTTTCCTTGTCGACAATGCCGAGCAGGACCAGAGCCGTCAGGCGCGCCGGATCGGTAACCACGCCATGGGTGTCGACCCCTTCGCGGCGCAGGGCCTCGAGGATGAAACGCCCCATGTGGTCGGCGCCGACCCGCGTGATCAGCCCCGACTTCAGCCCCAGGCGGGCCGCGCCGATGGCGGTATTGGTCGGGCTGCCGCCGACATATTTGGCGAAGGACGACATATCCTCAAGACGGCTGCCGATCTGCTGTCCGTACAGGTCAACACTGGATCGCCCCAGTGTGATGACATCCAGCCCGCCGGCATTGAGAGCGTCCATACGCGAATCCTCCATGGAGCGCCCTTTGGCGCCTCATTGGAATTTTTATTCTTCTATTTTGGAAAATGCAATTATCATTTCATGCGGTAGATTTTTATTCTTCGTCCTGGGTGGCGAAGGCGTAGGCGATAACCAGACTCTGAGCCAGGCAAAGGGGCGAGGTCAGGGAACGGAAGGAGCGCACCTCCGCTTCGCGCAGCAGCAGCGCCTGCGCCGCACCCTTGACCAGGGGCGACACATTGGAATCCGTAATGGCAAGAACGGTCGCGCCCTGCTCAAGAGCCAGGGCGTGGCACTTGACGGTTTCTTCGGCATAGGGCCGGAAGCTGATGGCGATCAAAAGGTCGTCCGCGCCGATGCCCCGTGCCTGGTTGCTCCACAGGCC
>CBIHPL010000098.1:0-9654 GCA_966212005.1 uncultured Asticcacaulis sp. | reverse complement strand
CTCGTTCAGCAGGTCGCGGTCGTGCGAAATCATCAGCGCGGCATTGGGGTAGCGCTTCAGGCGCGCTTCCAGCCACAGGGCGCCTTCGAGGTCGAGATAGTTGGTCGGTTCATCCAGCAGCAGCAGGTCCGGCTCGGCCAGAAGCGCGCCGGCCAGGGCCGCTCGCATCCGCCAGCCGCCGGAGAAATCCGAGATCGGCCGCGTCAGATCGGCGTTGGAAAAACCCAGGCCGCTCAGAATTTCGGCGGCCTTGGCCGGTGCACGGTCGGCGCCGATCGAATAGAGGTCGTGGTGGATTTCGGCCTGGTGGATCGGATCGGCGGTTTCGAGCGCCTTCAGCAGATTGTGGCGGCGCGTGTCGATTTCCAGGACTGCGTCGATCAGGTGCTGGGGCGAGGCGGCGATTTCCTGGTCGACGCTGGCAACGCGCCATCCCTTGGGCGTGGTGATCTCGCCGCCGCCGGGCTGCGCGCGGCCGAGGATCAGCTTGAACAGGGTCGACTTGCCGACGCCGTTGAGGCCGACCAGTCCGGCCTTGGTGCCGGGCGGCAGGGCCAGGGTGGCGCCGTCGAAGAAGCGGCGGCCATAGGCGTCATAGGTCAGGTTGGTGATCTGCAGCATTAAGGAAAACGCGGGAATAAAAGGGGTTGCGAAAGCGGTGGCCCTCGCTATAAGGCAGCGCAACGCAAACGCAAAACAAAATTGGAACATCACATGTCCCGTACTTTCTCGATCATCAAGCCTGACGCCACGCGCCGCAACATCACCGGTGAAATCAACGCCGTCATCGAAAAGGCCGGTCTTCGCATCGTCGCCCAGCGCCGCATCCTGATGACCAAGGCCCAGGCCGAGCAATTCTACGGCGTCCACAAGGAACGTCCGTTCTTCGGCGAGCTGGTTGGCCAGATGACCGCAGCCCCGGTTGTCGTCCAGGTTCTGGAAGGCGAGAACGCCGTGCCGAAGTACCGTGAAGTCATGGGCGCCACCAACCCGGAACAAGCCGCCGAAGGTACGCTGCGCAAGCTGTTCGCGCTGTCGATCGGTGAAAACTCGGTCCACGGTTCGGACTCGGACGAGAACGCGGCGATCGAAATCGCGCAGTTCTTCACCGAAGACCAGATCGTCGGCTAATCGAATGGGGTCTGGGGCCTGTGGCCCCTGGTCTTTTCTTCAAATAAAAAGCCTCGCCCTTTTTGGGGGCGGGGCTTTTTATTTGATCAAGATCGTAGGGTCGCGGACCCTCAGCCCTCCGCAAAGCTCCGGGCGTTCGTCGCGAAAATCAGTACATTTAGTACTGATTTTATCCGGTTTGCTCGACGGCAAACCGGCGCTCCTCACCCCATAAGTTTAACGGCGTTCCAGCTCTTCCACGAGACCATCCAGCCCGTAAACCTTCGCCAGAACTTCGCTGACCGCCGCAGCCGACAGCGACACCGACCGGTTCAATTGCGCGTCATAGGCAAAGGCGCCGCCCAGCGAGTGGATATTGCCGTCGAACACCACGCCGATCACCGCACCTTTTGCATTCACAACCGGAGAGCCGGAATTGCCGCCGACAATATCGGTCGTGGTCGTGAAGTTCAGCACCGTATTGCCGTTCAGCTTCCGTTCAGCGTCCTCGAAACGGTCGGACAACACGTAGGGATCATGACCGGTCGCGCGGGCGTACAAACCCGAAATCCGTGTCACGGGTGCGATCGTCGTGCCGCGCCAAGTCCAGCCCTCGACCTTGCCGAAGCTGAGACGCGGCGAATATGTCGCATCCGGATAGGTCGATGTCCCATAGTAACGGAACCGTACCTTCGCGATCTTCTCTGAGGCAATGCGCGTCGGGCTGTTGACTCGCGCATCATAGGATTGGCGAAGCGCGCGCGCCGCCGGATCAAGCTTGATGGCGTACTGGATCATCGGATCGTCCGACGCCTTGATCGCCGCCATGCCGCCTTCCCACAGCTGCGTACGGAAGTCCGTGTCATCCAGCCGTGAACCGTCAACCAGCCGCTCGGCAAGACTTTCGGGCGACTCGTCTCCCAGCAGCAGCTGGGTCTCGGCCGCGTCGTTGGTCAGATATTCGCGCGCCTTGGCCAGGCGGAACTCCAGATAGAGCTTTTCCAGCGGCTTTTCGATCGGCCAAGGCGACAGCAGGTCCCGCCGTAGCGTCGGCAGGCGCGGATCAGCAAACTCCGGCAGGCGCTCGGCCGACGGCTTTTCCATCTCGGCGGCATGGCGGACCAGCTTGCGGGCGATGGCGAACAGGGTCGAGTTGTTCGGCGCCTGTTCGAGGAAATGGTAGGGCAGGTACAGTTCGGCATTGGCCTTCTGCGCGGCCGCGATCTCGGCCCACGGATCGCCAATCTCCTTTTTGAACCGGCCCTTCACGCTGGCCTTAAGCAAGGCTTCTTCCTTGCGCTTGGCAGCCATGATGCGCGGATTGCGCAGTGCCAGATCCTGGCCGGCAACCGATTTAAAGCCGTTCTCGACCATGAAGAGGGCATCGGACGAAATGCGTTTGGTCTCATCATTGATGCGCGAATAGGCGACCAGCCGGCCGCGCAACTCCGATTTCATGGCCAGGGTCGGCGGACCGATGACGTCGCGCTGGGTTTCAAGCTGCGATACGGTCCACAAGCGCTGTGTCCAGCCAGGGTTGCCCGGCACGAAGACCGGTTCACCGGCATGCGGCTCGACCGGCGCCCAGTCAAGGTGCTGAGGCGTCGCGACGGGTTCGCCATTCTCGTACAGCCGCATGAAGGCGACGTCGAAACCGTAACGCGGAAAGTTGAAATTGTCCGGGTCGCCGCCAAAATAGGCCGACTGGAATTCGGGAGCAAAAACAAGGCGCAGGTCGGTATATCTGCGGTACTTGTAGAGCTTGTACTGGCCACCCTGATACAGCGTGACCACCTGGCACCGCAGGGTCGTATCGTCGCCGCAGCCCGCCGCTTCGATCTCGGCGAAACGGGCATTCTGGGCCTTGAGGAATGCATCGCCCTTGAGGCCGCGCGTTACGCGATTGACGTCGGCGGTATGATCACTGACGCTGAGCAGGATCTCTGCCGCCATGCCGGGGCAGGCTTCTTCCTCGTCGCGCGACCGGATGATAAACCCCCCGGCGATGCGGTCCTCATCGGCCGACGATATGGCGCGCAGGCATTCGAAGACGCAGTGATGATTGGTCATCATCAGCCCTTCGGCTGACAGGATCGTCCCCGTACAGCCGCTGTTGATGCGCGCTGTCGCCGCCTGAAGGCGGTTCAGCCACGGCTGGTCGATATGCGTGCCGTAGGTCTTGTTGATGCGCGCCACAGGCACATTGTCGAACGTCCACATGCCTTCTTCGGCCGCAGCGGGCGAAACGCAGGCAAGTGCGGTGATCCCGGCAAGGAAGGAGACGGTCTTAAGCAACTTCATCCGGCAATGTTACAGCGGCAACCTTAATTGACAAAGAAATGCGCGATTACAAATTCGTAAGGTCTTCGCCCAATGGCTTGGACAATACCAGACGCACTGCCTCAGGGTAAAGCTTGTGTTCTTCGGCCAGCACGCGTTTGGCCAATGCCTCAGCCGTATCTTCCGGGAAGACCGGTACGCGCGCCTGCAGGATGGTTTCGCCTTCGTCTACCCCTGGGGTGACCCAATGGACGGTTGCGCCGTGTTCGGCGACGGCGGCTTCGATGGCGCGTTCGTGGGTGTGCAGACCCTTGAAGTCCGGCAGCAGGGCGGGGTGGATATTGATCATCCGGCCATTCCACGTCTCGACCAGCCATGGCGTAAGGATGCGCATATAGCCGGCCAGGCAGATGAACTGGATATTGCGGGCGACCAGATGCTCGTGGATGGCGCGCTCGTGGGCTTCGCGGTCCTTGTTGAACTGCTTGGGGTCGCCGGCCACCGTCCTGATGCCGCGCTCGGCTGCCCAGGCGAGGCCGGCCGCTGACGGGTCATTAGAAACGACCAGAGCAATCTCGGCCGGGAAGTCGGGCGCGGACGCGGCTTCGACCAGCGCCATCATATTGGAGCCGCGGCCGGAGATGAATATGGCGGTTGGGATTCGTTGGGTCATGTCTGCACTTTAACCCCCTCTCCCCGCTTGCGGGGAGAGGGCTGGGGTGAGGGGCATCCGGACAGAGCAGCATATGCGGAAACAGTTTCGGGCCCCCAAACGGGCCCTAGGCCCCACAAAACCCCCCCACCCCGGCGACGGAAACAACAGAATAGTAAACAGGCCGCCGCTCATCCGGTCCTTCGGACCACCTTCTCCCCGCAAGCAGGGAGAAGGAAACTACTTCTTCGTCAGCTGGCCGCAGATAAATGCATCCTCGCCGGCATTCAGCAAAGCCGCCAATACCGCATCGGCGTTCTTCGGCGACACATACAGCACAAAGCCGACGCCGCAGTTGAAGGTCCGCAGCATCTCGTGCTTGTCGATGCCGCCGGCGTCCATCAGCCACTTGAACACCGGCGGGAACTCGAACCCGTCGAAATCAAACGTCGCCGTCAGGTCGTCACGCGCGCCGCGGTCCGGGTTCTCGATCAAACCGCCGCCGGTGATGTGGGCGCCGCCCTTGATCAGGCCAGCCTTCATCAGCGGCAGGACCGACTTGATATAGATGCGTGTCGGCTCAAGCAGCGCCTGGGCCAGGGACAGGTCCTTGGCAAACGGCGCCGGGCTCGACCAGGTCAGGCCGGCAACCTCAACGACCTTACGGATCAGCGAATAGCCGTTCGAATGCGGCCCCGAGGAAGCCAGGCCGATGATCAGGTCGCCTTCGCGCTGATCGTCGAACTTGGGCAGCACGGCATCGCGGTTGACGGCGCCGACCGAGAAGCCGGCCAGGTCGTAGTCGCTGTCGCCATACATGCCGGGCATTTCAGCGGTTTCACCGCCGACCAGCGCACAGCCGGCGCGCTTGCAGCCCTCGGCAATGCCGGCAACCACGCGCCGTGCCGTGTCGACATCCAGTTTCGACGTCGCGTAATAGTCGAGGAACATCAAAGGCTCTGCGCCCTGGGCCAGCAGGTCGTTGACGCACATGGCGACCAGGTCGATGCCGACCGTGTCGTGGCGATGGGTTTCGATGGCGATCTTCAGCTTGGTGCCGACGCCGTCGGTCGTGGTAACGATCAAGGGATCATCATACCCTGCGGCCTTAAGGTCGAACAAAGCACCGAACCCGCCCAGCGAAGGTTCAGCGCCCGGACGGCTTGTCGCCTTGGCCAAGGGTTTGATGGCGTCGACCAGCGCCTCGCCGGCGTCGATATCGACTCCCGACTGGGCGTAGGTCAGACCGTTCTTTAATTCCGCCATTGTGGAAAAATCCTGCAAATTAGGGTATGGGCTGCGTTTCGGCTCTGCTATAGCGACAAAATGAGTCCAATTACAAATACTACTGATCTGATTGCCTTCTGTGATCTGCTGAGGACCGCGCCGTTCATTACGGTAGATACGGAATTCATGCGGGAAACCACCTACTGGCCCAAACTGTGCCTCATCCAGGCCGCCAGCAGCGATCACGCAGGAATTATCGACCCACTGGCCCGGGATATCGATCTGAAGCCGTTCCTCGACCTTCTGGCTGACGAATCGATTCTGAAGGTTTTCCACGCCTGCCGCCAGGATATGGAAATCTTCGTCAATCTGGGCGTCATGCCGACACCGGTGTTCGACACTCAGGTCGCGGCCATGGCGGCCGGTTTCGGCGACCAGGTTGCCTACGATTCGCTCGTGCGCCAGAAGCTGAAGATCGATCTCGACAAGGGCTCGCGTTTCACGGACTGGACGCGCCGCCCCTTAAGCGACCAGCAGCTGCAATACGCCTTGGGCGACGTGACCCACCTCGCCAAGGTCTATATCCGCCTGCGCGACCGTCTCGCGAAGGAAGGCCGGCTGGAGTGGGTCCAGGACGAGATGAAGGCGTTGACGCACATGACGCTCTATTCGACCAGCCCCGATGAGGCCTGGCGCCGCCTGAAGCCCCGCAAGACCTCGGCCAAATATATGGGCGTCTTCGCCCAGGTCGCGGCGTGGCGCGAACGCACCGCCCAGGAACGCGACATGCCGCGCGGTCGTATCCTCAAGGACGAGGGCGTCGACGAGATCGCCACCCAATGCCCGACAGACGCCGCGGCCTTCGACCAGCTTCGTTCCACATCCAAAGGATTCGGCGCCTCGAAGTTCGGCCTGGAACTGACCGACATCATTCGCGCCGTGCTGAAAAACCCCGAACCCTATGCGCCCAAGGTCGACAAGTCGCCGCCGCCCGTCCAGGTGCCGGCATCGGTCGTCGAACTGCTCAAGGTCCTGCTGCGCATCCGCTGCGAAGAGGAAAACGTGGCGCCCAAGCTGCTGGCGACCGTGTCCGATCTCGAAAAGATCGCCTTGGACGACAATGCCAGTGTCCCGGCCCTTCAGGGGTGGCGGCGGCGTCTGTTCGGCGAGGACGCGCTGAAGCTCAAGCGTGGCGAACTGGCACTGGTGCTGAACGGCACCAGGGTCGAGGTCGTTGAGCTGGATTAGTCGGATTTTATTAGTGCCCTTGGGAATCGTCTGTTAACCTTTTTTGACAGGTGAGACTGGAACGATGAGAGGGCTTCGATGAACAAGGCAACAACCGCCGCGCCCGCGGCTGCCGTCAATACGGCGGCATGGACAACGGCGCTGAAGGCAGGCGTATTCCTGCTGGTCATGATGCGGCTTGCCGGCGGCATCTACGGCTTCTTCTGGGGCGTATTCTCGCTCCAGCCGCTGGAACAGATGCTGGGCGCGTGGCACGTTACCGAATATGCACAGGCCGTCAGCGCGATACTTGGCCTGTCGCTGGTGCCGCTGACCTTCGCGCTGCTGTTTGTTCTTGCGCCATTGGTCGGCTGGTGGGTGTATTCGCGTGTCGAACCCGCCCGACATAACTTGGTTGGTTGGGGAGCGGTCGGCTTCTACCTGCTCGGCGATACGATCCTCAGCCTGTTCACCGGGATTTTCAGCGTCACGGCATTGGCGGCGGGCGCCTTGATTGTCGGTCTCTATACCATGTTCTGGATGGGGATCGGCTTCAACCTGGCCAAGCTGTTCCGCGTCAAGTTGTGAGGTTGCGCCCTCAAAGTCGTTTAGAACAGGGGGTCAGCGCCGGGCGCAGGCCCCTTTTTCGTATTCCTTGTTGCGATTGAAGACATAGTCCTTGCCGTTCCAGCGATGGATCGAAAAGCAGAATCCCGGCCCGCCGATTTCGACATCGGGCCAGCCGCCGGGCGTCTTGACCCTGGTCGACAGAAACGTCGGAATGCCAGGGCTATGGTAGAGCACCTTCCATGGCCCGGCTGCGGTCGCCTTCGTCATCACGAAGAAGCCCTGTTCGGCCTGGCCATAACAAAAGCCGCCGCTGTCGGTCAGGATCAGGTCCTTGATTCCGTCGCCATTGAGATCGCGATAGCCGTCTTCGGCGACCTCGGCACGGCCATACTGATCATCCGGACAGCCGGTCCATTGGCCCGCCTTTTTGACCATGCCGGCGGCCTTGAAGGCGGCATTCAGATCTGCGGGTCGTTCGGTAGCGGCGAGGGCAGGGACCGCCAGCAATGCCGCGGCGCATAAGGCAAGTGCGGGACGCTTCATCACACATCTCCCCGTCAACGATGATGTGAGATAACGGTGTTTTTCGATAAATGGCAAGCCGCCAAATTCTATAGCACTCAGTCGGTAATGATCGTCAGGTTGAGTTTCAGCGCCTGGGCCAGGGCGCGGGCACGTTTGCGCGTTTGCTCACCCAGCAGCAGGTCTTCCCAACCCGGCTCGGCGCGCAGGGTGAGTTGCCGGTCGTGCTGACGGACCGAGGCCAGTTTCAACAGCTTGGCCGACTTGGCCGACAGGTCGCAACCCAGCCGCAGCAACAGGCCCAGTTGCGTCGCCATCGTCAGGCCGTCTTCGCCCAGGATACGGCTGATGAGCGCCGGTTCCTTGAGGTAGGCGTCGCCGCTGTAACGCGTGAACAGGGTGCAGGCCAGAAAAACGCGGTCTTCATGCGTCTGGCCAGCAATCGGTGCGCGCAGGACCTGGTCGCATACCAGGTCGGCGCGGTGATCGGGGTGCAGCCTTGCACCAATATCCGACAGCTTCGCGGCGGCGCGTATCAGTTTGTCGGCCGGCTTGTCGAACACTCCTTGGGAGTGGCTGTAGAAGGCAAGCGCCCATTCCGACAGGGCAGGGCCGATATCCTCGTTCAGGCCCAGGCGCGCGCCGAGCGCGGCGCAACCCGCAATCAGCGGATCGTCATCCTTGACGACTGGGTCGAGCGCGTCGAACAGCAGGCCTTCGCGCAGGCCAAATGCCGAGAAACAGATCGAATCGAAACGGAAGGTCTCGATCAGCCCCTGCATGACCAGCGCCGCATAGGAGATATTCTCGACACGGCGCTTGGTAATGCCCCGGACCTTCTCAAGCGATGACGGCGACTGCAGGGCGATCAGCCGCGCGATCGACAGGGCTTCGCGGGCTGGAAGCTCAAATTGCTGAATGACATGCAGCGGATAGTTCTGCTTCTGCATCCAGATGAGGGCCAGGTTGCGCCAGGCGCCGCCGACGGCGTGGAACTGGCCACCGGAAAAGCGCTCCCTTAGCGGTTCGAGCTGACGGACAATGGCCGTATAGGTCTTGTCGGGATCGACCGGCTTAGGGGCGCCGAGCGCAAATGGTCCGAGCGGCAGGGTGATGCCATTGTGGCCGGGTTCAATGTCGAGCCCGATCAGTTCCAGACTCGACCCGCCCAGATCGCCCACGACGCCCTTGGCGTCGAGGTGGCCGCAATGGACGCCCTGAGCCGAGTAGTATGCCTCCTCGACGCCCGTCAGCACGCGGATATCGAACCCTGTCTGCGCCTTGACGGCCGCCACGAAGTCCGGTCCGTCTCGCGCTTCGCGGACAGCGGCGGTCGCTACGACGTGCAGGTCTTCGAGTTCAAATGATTCGAGAATGGCCTTGAAGCGGCGCAGCGCGATCAGACTGTCACGCACGCCGTCCGCGTTTAGCAAGCCGGTCGTCCACATTTCGCGGCCGAGACCCGCCAGTACCTTTTCGTTGAACACCGGCCAGATCGACCGGCCTTCAATACGATAGATGACCAGACGCACCGAGTTGGAGCCGATGTCGATGACAGCGCTATTGTAATTCAACGCCCAGCTCCGCCAGAGCGATATGCCGAAAAGTGTCCAGCGGTTTTCGGCGAAATATCGCGACAAACAAACATTGGAGCGGAATCGCGATTAGCGCATTCCGCTCCAATGGCACGCACGGCTGGTTTGCCCCGTCAGGCGGTTTGAATGCAAGACATATTTACGTTTGCGGCCGCACCGGTCAACGTCCGCTCTTGC
The DNA here is from genome assembly GCA_966212005.1 of uncultured Asticcacaulis sp. Classification (GTDB taxonomy): domain Bacteria; phylum Pseudomonadota; class Alphaproteobacteria; order Caulobacterales; family Caulobacteraceae; genus Asticcacaulis. Next base: position 294 of record CBIHPL010000098.1, on the reverse strand, counting down.
GGGCTCCGACGTGGTCGAAAGCCCTCGGCATGTCCTTGACGCCCCGGCCACGCCCCGACAACGACGGATTGGTCATGAAATAGTCGTGCGCGGAGAACGGTTTGTCGAGTGCACTTACATCAATACGTGAATAGGTGCCGTCCGTGCCCAACTGCCACGAGTGCGCCTCGTCATTGAGATTGGCGACCATGATCTGGTCGAGAACCTGGCGGTGAACCGTCGGGTTTTCCACGGGAATCATCACCTCGACGCGCCGGTCGAGGTTACGGCTCATCCAGTCGGCCGACGAGATGA
>CBIHPL010000097.1:0-9678 GCA_966212005.1 uncultured Asticcacaulis sp. | reverse complement strand
GCGACCAGATCGACCCCGCGCTGGCCGCTCACTGGGCGCGCAAGGGCGACCGCTATATTCATTCTTTCGGCGTGGTCGGTAAGTCTTCGTGGATGGCGCCGTTCCATCATATCTGGCTTCAGGCGCGCTCCGAAGGTGTCGCCGGCGATATCGGCGACTATTGTTTTGAGCTCCAGGCGGCTGAAGCCGGCAAGTTCCAGACCGGCGACGACGCGAAGATCAATTACGCCTATCACTTCGATGCCGGACTTTACGGCCGCTTTCTGCGCGAACGAAGCGAAAAGGCCGGTGTCAAACGCATCGAAGGCCGCATCGAGACGGTCGAGCAGCACCCGGAAACAGGTTTCATTACCGCACTGGTCCTGCGATCCGGTGCCCGCGTCGAAGGCGACCTGTTTATCGACTGCACGGGCTTCCACGGCCTGCTGATCGAACAGGCGCTGAAAACGGGCTACGAGGACTGGAGCCACTGGCTGCCGACCAATCGCGCCGTGGCGGTTCAGACCGAATCCCACGGGCAATTGACGCCCTATACCCGCGCCATTGCGCACGACGCCGGCTGGCGCTGGCGCATCCCGTTGCAGAACCGAGTCGGGAACGGCCTGGTCTATTGCAGCGACTATCTGTCGGACGACGCGGCGCGTGAACGCCTGCTGTCGCTGGTCGATGCGCCGACCCTGATCGAGCCTCGCCTCATCCGTTACCAGACCGGCCGCAGGCTCAAGTCGTGGAACAAGAACTGCGTGACGCTGGGCCTGTCGAGCGGATTTATCGAGCCGCTGGAATCGACCAGCATTCACCTGTTCCAGATAGGCGTGACACGGCTGATCCAGCTCTTTCCCTTTGCCGGGATCACCGACGCGCTTACAGACCACTATAACGCCCTGTCGCGCAATGAGCTGGAACGGGTGCGCGATTTCGTCATCCTGCATTACGCGCTCAATGAGCGGGATGAACCGTTCTGGCGCGACCGGCGCGCGACGGCGCTTCCGGACACGCTTGTCGAGCGCATGGCGCTGTTCGCCGAGAATGGCGTCGCCTACCAGGCGTCGGACGATCTGTTCCGCGTCGATTCCTGGGTGCAGGTCATGCTTGGCCAGAGGCTTGAACCGAAGCGCTGGCATCATGCCGGAGCGATGATGGGCCGCGACCAGATGGCGGCTGCGCTCAGCAACCTGAAGGGCGGCATTGCCCGCGTCGTGGCCGGTATGCCGGCGCACGAAGCGTTCATCAAGCAATACTGCGCCGTTTAACCGGCGCGGCTTCAGGCGGCCCTGACGTCCGCTTCCTTGTTCAAAAGACCCGGAATCTCGTCGCCGTGGATGGCGCGGCTGAGAAGGAAGCCCTGGATGCCGGGGCAACGCTCTTCACGCAGGTGGTCGAGCTGTTCCTCGGTCTCCACGCCTTCGGCCACGCAATCGAGGTCGAGCTGGCGCGCCAGGTCCAGAATGCTGTGGACAATGGCGGCCGTGGAATGATCGTTCATCATGTCGCGCACGAAACTGCGGTCGATCTTGATCCGATCGAGCGGGAAACGCTTGAGGTAGCCCAGCGACGACCAGCCGGTGCCGAAGTCGTCGAGCGAGAGTTTTACACCCATGGCCTTCAGGTCGGTCATGATGCGCATGGTCGCCTCGGTGTCGTCCAGCGTCAGGCTTTCGGTCAGTTCCAGTTCCAGCCATTCCGGCTTGAGGCCGGTATCGTCCAGCGCTTCACGCACCGTGCGGACGATGTCGCCGCGGTAGAACTGCTGGGCCGACAGGTTGACGGCGACGCGGACGGGGGGCAGCCCTTGTTTTTGCCAGGCTACGTTCTGGGCGCAGGCGGTGCGCAGGACCCAGCGGCCGACCTCGACCATCTTGCCGTGTTCTTCCAGAAGCGGAATGAACAGGCCGGGCTGGACCATGCCTTCGGTCGGATGATGCCAGCGGATCAGGGCTTCGACACCGGTGATGCGCGACTTGTCGAGGCAATATTGCGGTTGATAGTGCAGCACGAATTCGCCGCGCTCGCACGCCCCGTGCAAGTCGTTCGACAGGGTGTGCCAGCGTTCGGCGGCCATGCTGAGGTCGCGGGTGAACAGGCGATAGGCGCCGCGGCCCTTCTTCTTGGCCTGGTACATGGCCGTGTCGGCAGCCTGGAGCAGAGCCGCGGGATTGTCACCGTCGCCCGGGTACATGGCGATGCCGATGCTGGTTCCGATGCGTAAGCTATGCCCCTGGATGATGGCGGCGGGTTTGAGGGCTTCCAGGATGCGCTGGGCCAGCCCTTCGGCGTCGGCCACGTCGGTCAGGCCGCTGGCGGCGACCACAAACTCGTCGCCACCCAGGCGCGCCGGCGTGTCGGTTTCGCGCAGTACGCCGCGGATGCGTTTCGAGACCTCCTCCAGCAGGCCGTCGCCGACCAGATGCCCGAGACTGTCATTGATATTCTTGAAGTGGTCGAGGTCGAGCAACAACAGTGCGACCTGGGTCTGGTCGCGGCGGGCATGCGCCATCGCCTGGTTCAGGCGGTCGAGCAGCAGGGTGCGGTTTGGCAGGCCCGTCAGGGCGTCGTGCAGCGCCAGGTAGCGTACGCGTGCCTCCGCTTCCTTGCGCGCCAGGATGTCGCGGAACGTGCATTGCGCCAGGAGGCGCGCACCGGCGCGATAGGTGGTTCCGACGACTTCGACGCTGACCGCCGTGCCGTCCGCCTTGTCCCACGACCATTCGTCCCATTTTATCTGGCCGGTCGCCCTCAGGGCATCGACCATGGCCGCCCCGCCGCCCAGGCGATCCAGGATGGCGATGTCTTCCAGGCGGCGGCCGCGCACGTCGGCTGGGCGCACGTCCAGCATCTGGGCGCACTGGCTGTTGAGATCGTGAACGGTGCCTTCCTCGCAGTCGAGGACCAGAATGCCGTCACCGGCCGTTTCGAACAGGCGGCGGTGGCGCAGTTCGGAGTCGCGCAATCCCTGCTGGGCCTGGCGCAGGGCCAGGTGTGTACGGACCCGCGCCAGCAGTTCCTCGACCTGGAAGGGCTTGGACACGTAGTCGACGCCACCGGCGCCGAACGCCTTCACCTTGCTGTCGACGTCGGTGAGCGCCGTCATGAAGATGACCGGCACGTCGCGCATGTGCTCGATGTCCTTCAGCCGCCGGCAGGTCTCGAAGCCGTCAAGGTCGGGCATCATGATGTCGAGCAGGACGAGATCGGGCTGGACATAGCCGACACGTTCGAGCGCTTCCAGGCCGCCCAGCGCGACGAGGACTTCGTAGCCGTGGATTTCAAGGTGATCGACCAGGACGCCCAGATTGAGCGGATTGTCATCGACGACCAGGATTTTTTGCTGTGTCATGGTGTTACTCATCGCCGGTTACGCGGCGGTCCTCTCTTGAGCATACTGCTCGATCAGCCGCAGGACGGCCGGTGACTGATAGGTAGCGGCCAGGGCGTCGAGACGTCCGGCAAAGGCTTCGTATTGCGCGCCCATGGCGGCGATCGTCGGGACTTCCTTGCGGATGGCGCGCAGGTTGCCGGCGCGTGCATAGTCCAGAAGGCGGTCGAGCGCGTCGGGCGGCGGCGGGATCATCACCGGCTCGCCGTCGCAGGCAGGCTCTGCGCCGTCACGTGCCGGCGTCAGCAGTTCGGCCATGCAGGCGGTCAGCTGGTCGAGATCGACCGGCTTGGCCAGCAGGCGGCTCGCCCCGGCGGACAGGGCCGCAGCTTCGGCTTCGGGCGACGGATTGGCGGTAATGACAATGACCGGAACTTCGGTGCTTGCGGCCAGACGGCGAATGCGGCCGACGGCCTCGAGTCCGTCCATGACCGGCATTTTCAGGTCCATGAGGACGATGTCGGGGCGGCTGGCGGCGGCGCGCTCGACGGCTTCGCAGTCATTGGCGGCTTCGGATACGCGGAAGCCCATCGGCGCCAGGGCGGCCCTCAGCAGGGCGCGATTGGCCTCCAGATCCTCGACGATCAGCACCTCGTAGCGCGACCCGTCCAGGGTGTCGGGCGTGGGCGTCCCGCCATCCTGGCTTGCGGCGAGCGGGAAGAGGGCCTCGACGCGGAAGCGGCTGCCTTCGCCAGGCTTGCTTTCAACGGCGATGTCACCATTCATCATCGTGACGATTTGATGTGTGATAGCCAGCCCAAGGCCGGTGCCGCTGCTGCGGTCGATGGCGTTGCCCGCCTGTTCGAACGGGCGGAAGATCCGGTCGATCTGCGCCTCCGGGATACCGATGCCGGTATCGATGACGTCGAAACGCAGGCGGGCGCCGCGCTCGTCGGCCGAGACAACGGAGACGTCGAGGCGGACCACGCCTGTGCTGGTGAACTTGATGGCGTTGCCCAGCAGGTTGATCAACACCTGACGGACGCGTTTCTGGTCAGCGACGACGTCCGTCGGGACATCGGCGGCGATGGTCACCAGGAAGGTCAGGCCCTTTTCCTCGGCACGCAGGCGGACCATCTGACCGACATTCGTTATGCAGGCGCGGACGTCGAAGGTGGCGGGGAGCAGTTCCAGCTTGCCGGCTTCGACCTTGGCGATGTCGAGGATATCGGTGATCATGGTCAGCAGGTGTTCGCCGCTGTGGTGGATCGTTTTGACGGCCGACAGCTGCTGCTCGGTCAGCGCCGTCATTTTCAGCAACTGGGTATAGCCCAGGATGGCGTTGAGCGGGGTCCTCAGCTCATGGCTCATATTGGCCAGGAACTGCGACTTGGCGGCGCTGGCCTGTTCGGCGGCGGCATGCGCCTGCGCCAGCACGGCCTTCTCCTCGGCCAGGCGCAGGCGGCGCGCTTCGTAGCCGCGGCGCAGGTCGAGGAATCGGAACACCAGGAAGCCGCCGGTCAGGACCAGCCAGACGCCCAGGATGATCAGGTACCATTGGGCGGTCGACAGCGATGCGCCGCTGAAGGTGATGCGCTCGACCGAAGCGCTGAAGCGGCCAGTCGGAATATTGTTTCCGGACACCAGTTCAATGGCCAGAACATTCGACAGGTCCGTCTCGACCGTGCCGGTTGTCAGCTTGTGCCTTTGCAGCCACCAGGTTTCGGGAATAAGCTGGCCTTCGGACAGCTCAATGTCGTTGACGCCGTTGACCACGTCGACTTCCGCCATAAGCGGCATGGTCTGTTCCGCGATCTTGCCATGGAGCGATTTCGGCAATCCGGTCTTGATCACCACGCGCATGCTGTCGCCCACGCCGGAATAGGTCATGCGCAGGTGAATCTTCTGGATGTGGGACAGGTCCACGCCATTGCCCTTGCCGGCGTCACCAAGGCTCATGCCGTAGCCGCAGAACGGGTAAGGGGCGCCGGGCCTTAGGTCGCAGCCCCATTTCAGTGGCCGCTGCCTGTCCGTCAGGACGAGGGTCTTGCCGTTGTCTCTGTCGTCGGAATAGGTATAGGGATAGAAGACCTGGGCCGGCGCGCGGCCGCCCTTGGGCGTAAAGCTCATTTCCTTGCGCGTGATAGCACCCTGGCCCAGCACGGCGGCAAAGGTCAGGGCCAGCAGCATGAAGATGACGGCTTCGACACGCAGATGGCTGTAGCGCAGCCAGCTTCCGCCCATACGGGATGGCCCGGAGAAGGGCTCCTGGGGCGACGGCGGAACGGTCGGCGACTTTTTCGCTTCCGTGGACTGGGTTGAACGCGTGTACAAAGTGATCCTGCTCGGAAAAGCGCCGTGCCTTTCTGGCAAGGGCTTACGGCGGTGATAACATTGAATATTTAGCAAATGATTAGTGCGAGCGGTCATTGGTTACAGCAGACTTCGATGCGTGAATTGCGTTCATCGCTTGTTTACCATTGACAATTCCGGCCGCTGTTCCTCAATACCCGCCGTGGGAGGGGACCATGACCACGCAACTGACATCGCTGATTGAAGCCGCCACTGCCAAAGTCATCGACCCGTTGATCACCAGCGGCGCCTATAGCGCCGCCGTAACGGTTGTCTGCGCGGTCGCCGCCGTAGTGCTGACGGTTGTGCTGACCTGCCTTGTCGTTCCCGTCCGCCGTTCTGTCCTTGACCTCGCGCCGGCCCGCACGCCTGGCCGGCCCAGCCGAAGCCTGCCGGCTGCCGCTCACCCGCTGGCCCGTGCGCAAGGCGAAGCGGTCGACGCCATCGGAAAGCTGGACGTTCAGCGCCTGATCGCGGACAGGTTCAACCGCAGTCAGGCGAACAAATACATGGTCGTCGACCTGAACGAGGTGGAGGCGCAGGGCCGTGCGCTGATCTACGTCCAGAACGCGGTCTATGTGTACCCCAAGGAATTTTCGCCCGACCGGACCTATCGCGTCCAGATAAGCCACCCGAAAACGGGAACGTTCGCGCTCAACCTGCGGGTCCGTCCGCGCATCGCCGCCAGCCGCTTCGACGCCCCCGATGGCAACGGGCCTTACCTCAAGGTCGCCTTCAGCGCGGAAGCCGTCGCCAAATACCACATCCTCAACCAGGTCATAGACGAGGTCTGCGACATCCGCTTCGACGAGGCGCTTTCGCCCGCCCAGACGACCTGGCTTGCCCTGCGCGGCATCCACCCGGAAGCGGACATCAATATCGGTGCGTTGTTCGTGCTGATCGGCGTGCCGGTGACCCTGATCAGCACGCTGCTTTGCAAGTGGCTCGACCGCGTCAATCCGGACATGCTGATCACCGGCCTGATCTACCTGGCCTCGTCGCTGACGACGTTGCTGGTCGTCTACCTGATCCGCCGCCACGCCGTGGTCGGCAAGCGCTGAGAGGGTTACGGCTTCGGGAAGTGTATGCTGACATTCTCGCGGCCGGCCGCTATCTTATAGGCGCCGCATTAGGCCAGGGCCGTGATCGCCAGGCTTTCGGAGCGGAGGGCCGACGGGTTTGAGGCATCCTCGGCCGCGCGCATGGTCTATGAAGGTACGGGCGGCCGGACGATGACCTATGACATCGACGAGGGCGAGATTTCGACTGGCGACGCTCCTACTGGATTCCGTAGATCAGATTTTCGCAGGAGCGCCGCCAAAAGCACTACAATGCCCCATTGTATATGCGGCCTTAGGTCCTTATTGGCATGGGCACCGGCTGGTCGTGGCCGGGCATGGCGGGCCAGTCCGGGCTTTGCAGGCCAGTGACCAGGCTGTCGATGCGCACCGGCTGGCCGGTTTCAAAACAACGGTTCGCCGCCACGCCGATCAGGATCGAAGCCGCCCCGCCGCGCTCGTCCGCCGCCCGCTTCAGCGGATCGCTAGGGGCCGCCGGATTGAACAGGTCGTTGAGCATGACGTCGTCGCCGCCACCGTGGCTGCCTTCGCCGCTGCGCAAAGGGATGTCCTTGGCCGCGCCGCGCAAAGGAATGACCCTCAGCACGCCGCGCTCGGCTTCGCTCTGCGCCGCGCCCGAACCCGCCGTGGTCGCCTGTTCGAACAATGAATGCTCCAGCCGGCCCTTGGTGCCGTTGAACGCGATGTGGTAGCCCTCCCAGGCATTGAACGCGTTGAGGCTGTAGCTCAGCGTCGTGCCGCCGGCATAGCGGACGGCGACATTCATCGTATCTTCGATATTGATCTCCGGACGCCAGACGCAGCGATCGCGGAAATAGCCGTCGTATTTCTCGTTATCGAGATAGAGCGCCTTCAGGCCCGGATCCTTGCTGAGGTCGAGCTCGAACGTGCAGGCCGCCTTTTCCGGACAGGTGTGGCAGCGCTCATGCGGACCGGAAAGACCCAGCCGCCTGGCCATTTGCGGAGTATAGAATTCGCGCTTTCCCACTGCGGTTACGGCGACGGGCATGTCGGACAGCCACCAGTTGACCAGGTCGAAATGGTGCGTGGCCTTGTGAACCATCAATCCGCCGGAAATGGCCTTGTTGGAATGCCAGCGGCGGAAGTAATCCGCCCCGTGGACGGTGTTGAGCAGCCACTGGAAATCGACCGACAGGACGTCGCCGATGACGCCGCTCATCAGCAGTTCCTTGACCTGGGTGCGGAAGGGCGAATAGCGGTAGTTGAAGGTGACGCGGATGTGTCGGCCGCTGCGCTTTACGGCATCGAGGATGGCCTGCGCCTTTACGGCATCGGTGGTCATCGGCTTTTCGGTGATGACGTCGAGGCCGGCATCCAGGGCCTTCAGGATATAATCGACGTGATAGGCATCGGGCGTGGTGACGATAATGGCCTGCGGCCTGGTCTCGCGGATCATCTTGTCGAAATCCGCCGCCAGGTACGCCTTGGGCGCCGGGGCGCCCGCCTTGGCCGCGCGCGTGGCGACATAGGCCATGCGGCCGGGATTTGTGTCGCACATCGCGACGATTCGGTTATGGTCCTTGTGCGGGCCCCAGATAGCGTCCTGGAACATGCGCGATCGGCTGCCGCAGCCGACAATGGCATAGGCCTTGCGCGTATCGGCGGCGCGCGCTTTCGGAGTGGCGGCGACGGCCACGCCCGCGGCGGCGGCCGTAAGGATGGTTCGGCGGCCGAGATTTGGTCCGGTCGGTTCGGTCATGTCTCTTCCCTGGCTTATATGTTTTGTCGGAGGCTCAAATGAATACCACGCATGCAGCAGGGTCAATATCGCGCCTGGCGATAATTGCCGCGGCAATGCTTTTGTCTCTGACAATGGGCCTCCCGGCGGCGGCAGTCGAACGAACTTACCACAATCCGGTATTATATGCCGACTATTCGGACCCCGACGTCATCCGCGTCGGAAAGAGCTATTACATGGTCGCATCGACCTTTCACTGGTCGCCGGGCATTCCGGTCCTGAGGTCGGAGGATCTGGTACATTGGAAAATCATCGGTCATGTCCTGCCGAGACTCACCTTCGGGCCGGAATACGACATGCCGGGGCCTTATGAGATCGATGACACCAAATCCAAACCCGTCACCGGCACCCGGTACGCTTCGGGCGTCTGGGCGCCGTCAATACGCCATCACGACGGCAGGTTCTTCGTCTATTGGGCGACGCCGGACGAAGGCGTCTTCATGTCGACCGCCACCGACCCCGCCGGACCGTGGGCCGCGCCGCTTGCCGTGATCGCTGAGCCGAAGCTCGAAGACCCGTGTCCGTTCTGGGACGACGACGGCCGGGCGTGGCTGGTCCACGGCAGGGTCGGGGCGGGGCCCCTGGTCCAGCACCGGATGAGCCCGGATGGCACGAGGATCCTGGATGGCGGCAAGGTGATCGCCGAAGACAAGGTCAGGCTGCCGATCCTCGAAGGGCCCAAGGTCTATAAACGTAAAGGCTGGTACTACATCTTCGCACCGATCGGAGGCGTCGGCACGGGCCCGCAGGCGGTGGGCCGTGCGCGCAATATCGAGGGGCCTTATGAGTGGAAGGACGTGCTGGTTCCCGGCAATGGGCTGAAAGGCCCGCACCAGGGCGGCTATGTCGAAACGCCATCGGGCGAAGGCTGGTTCCTGCACTTCAATGGAACCGAAGCCTTTGGCCGGATTGTGCATATGCAGCCGGTCAGATGGGTCGATGACTGGCCGGTCATGGGCAACGACACCCAGCCGGTTCTGACGCATAAGGCGCCGGACACCGGCGCGTGGAGACCGAAGGACCGGTTGCAGGCGACGGATGAGTTCAGCGGGAAGGCCCTGGGTCTGCAATGGGCGTGGAACCATAATCCCGATAACAGCCGCTGGTCGCTGAGCGAACGTCCCGGCTGGATGCGGCTGAAGGCGGGGGCGGCCGAGCACCTGACGACGTCG
>CBIHPL010000096.1:0-9698 GCA_966212005.1 uncultured Asticcacaulis sp. | reverse complement strand
AGGAACCAGTTCGAGTTGTTTTTCAGGGGCATCACCGCCATCCCTATAGCCGGAAACAAGGTGCCCCTCGATCTTTGTCAGGACGTGTCGTAAATTGTCGGCATACGGCCCGTAATGGTGCTTGATGTAATTGAGCCGAAGCGGTTCTCCAGCCTCTTGCATAAAGTACATTAGTTTTTGCAATTCGATCAGCGTCACAAAAGGGTCCATAAGCCCGCCAAGATAGCGATGCATAAGAACAACAAGCGCAGCGCGGCCAGCCGTCATATTCGGAACTTCGCGCGACTTGGTCACAATTGGAGCGCTGTTTGGCTCGTATACTATGACGCGTAGATCGTTGATGCCGCGCAGAGCTTCCACAATGCGCGGGCGCACATCTCCCCAGTTCAAGCCGCCGAGACCGCTGCCTAACGGCGGAACCGCAATTGATAGAATTCCCCGATTGCGAATTTCTTCAGCCAGAGCTTTTAGGCCTGAGTCAATATCTTCAATCCTACTTTTTCCCTTCCAATGGCGCTTAGTGGGAAAATTCACGATGTATTTTGGGCCAGTCAGCATCCGCGTTTCGAACACAAACATCTTGCCCGGCTTTACCTCATCTCGAGCGCAGGCAGCCTCATAGGCTTTGAAGTTTTCGGGAAAATTGTTTTTGAATTGGAGGGCAATGCCGCGCCCCATGATGCCGACGCAGTTAACCGTATTGACCAACGCTTCTGCATCGGAACTCAAGATGTCGCCAGTGGTAAATTCAATCATCGCCGTGCCCGTCAATAGTACCAGTCTCTTCTTATTTCGATCCCTGGCCGGTGCATACCGGCAGGTATTGCGTTGGAAACCACCTCAACCTGGCCTTGTGATAAGACACCAATCCGCTCTACCAAATGCCAGGGAAACGCCTGTTCAATCAAAAATTCCGCTTGTTTACCTTCTTTGACCGATGGCCACTGACGCGACTGGACGGCGTCCCAGTTAATTTCTCCAAGATTTGCCAAATCACATCGATCTTCAAAGTAATAAGCACCGGCGTTAGATAAGGTAAACGCCCAACGCCGCTGATTCTGTTCAGCCCAAGCAACCGTTGCATGAAGGTCTGCTTCGAGGTGGATAATAGGCTCCTGCCCGCCTTTGTAGCTAAGCTCTTCATTCCGTCTATGTATCAGAAATAACATGACAGACCTAGAACAAAAGTAGAACGGAGTGCACTGTCCGACACGAAGGTCTGGATGACAGCTCAAAGATAGTTCATTCAGTCTACGGGCTTTGATTCTGCCCATGCCGATCGTTGTACCTACTCCCTGCCGCTCTAACATAATTGCATCCGACCAAAGACAGCCATCCAAAAGGATAGATGCCAAACGATCAACATGCACGATGTGATAGATTTTGGGTTGGGCGGGAACAGGCATAGTCAGGCTGCGGCCTCCTTAGTCTTGGCGTTTTTCGCCGACATGCTCTGCAGGCTCTCGCCCTTAATTCGAATCAAAAGCGACTTTTGGCCATTTTGGCAGAATTATCAACCAGACTTGAGCCACTCAATTTGGAAGTGGACAAATGCATCTGACTCTGGACGCCGCGAACTTGCCCCAATTTATTTCTCTTCGAACGGCCTATCGATCTATATTTTTGGCGACTTTTTAAGCGTGAGGGAATTTTACGCTATCGTCCGTAATCATCTACCGCACCTTGACCAGAACTGCGCCGTGGGCGGGGACTTCGTAGCTGTATTCCGCACCCGCTGCGGCATCAGTATGCGCCCAAAGGTCGCGGACATTCGCCGCGCCGCCAAGCCCGATCTCCGACCACGTGCCCTTCACGGTGACCGGCTTATCCGCGCGGTTGAAAACACCGACAGCCGTCGAGCCATCGCTCAGCTTCTTTGACCAGATTTCCGTCGTGCCGTCCTTTTTGACCGGCAGGCCCTGAACACCGGCGACATCCTGATCGACGGCGATGACATCGCGATTGGTCAGCAGCGCGATCGTCTCCGGCGTCATGCTGCGCAGATCGTTGCCGAGTAGCAGCGGCGCCGCCATCAGCGCCCACAAGGACATGTGCGTCTTGTACTCATCCGTCGTCATGCCGCCATTGCCGACTTCCAGCATGTCCGGATCGTTCCAGCCATTGGGTCCGGTGTGGTTCGGCTTGCCATTGGCGTCGAAGCCGATCCAGGACATACGCGCATAGGTGTCTTCGATATCGCCGGTCGTGCGCCATAGGTGGCCGCCGACGTCACGGCCCCACGACCCGACGTCGAAGCGGCCGTACTGGCACAGGCTATAGACGATGTCGCGGCCGGTGGCGGCCAGGGCCTCGCCCATCTGCTGGTAGCTGGCGTAGACGGTTTCCTTGGTGTTGTAGAAGGCCTCGCCCGAGCACAGGTCGTATTTCAGATAGTCGATGCCCCACTCAGCCCAGGTCTTGGCATCCTGTTCGACGTGGCCGTAGGAGCCTTCATAACCGCCGCACGACTTGGGACCCTGCGAGCTGTAGATGCCGATCTTCAGGCCTTTCGAATGGACGTAGTCGGCCAGTGCCTTCATGTCCGGAAACTTCTCATTGGGCTGCAGCACGCCGTCGGCATCGCGCTTGCCCTGCCAGCCGTCGTCGATATTGATATAGACGTAGCCGGCGTCGCGCAGGCCCGAGGAGACCATGGCGTCGGCGATTTCGCGCACCGTCTTGTCGTCGATATCGGTGGCGAATTTGTTCCACGAATTCCAGCCCATCGGCGGGGTGGCGGCCAGATTTTTTTGCGCAACAATCCGGTGCGGAGGCAGGGGATAGGTCGGGAAGTCGAGCGCCTTGATCTGCGCCTTCGTGCCCTTGCGCGCGGTAATGTCGAAGTCCTGGTACCAGATCTTTCCGGTCATCCGTACGCTTTTGCCTTCGGGGACGATGACGATATCGGACATCGTCACGCGCGGATTGCCGTTATAGATTTGAAAGACCAGCTTGTCGCCATCGGCGCGCAGGTCCTTCATGGGCAGATCGCCGTACCAGCGTGAGGTGAGGGTGCCGGCAAGCTTGCCGCCCTTTTCGGAAATGACGACGCGGGTAAAGTCAGGATATTTCGGCGAGCTGTCGAAGACATATGCGCCTTCCGGTGGCGCCGCCATGGCGCCGTGCGCCAATGCCCATCCGCTGATCAGGGTAGCCGTCAAAAGCCCGCGCATCGCGATCCTCCTTTACATCGTCATATCGTATACAGTATCCATATTTATCCATTCGTCCATCCGAAAAAGGTCTGCATGCCCCGCTCCCTGATTCCCCTCCTGTGCCTGATGGCTGCTGGCACGGCCTCTGCCGAAACCTGGACGGTGACCTCGCCCGATGGCCGCAATGTCGTAACGCTCGATCAGTCGGGCACGGACCTGCCGGCGTGGTCGGTGACGCGCGATGGTTCAGCGGTGATCGCGCCATCGGCCACCGGCCTGCGCACCGACGTGGCGGGTTTCGGCGCCAAGGGCTTCACGGTCGTCGATGCCAAGTCGCGCACGGTCAATGAGACCTATGCCATCGTGCTCGGCAAGGCGAAGACGGCGCCCGACATCTATACCGAGACCACGCTGACCTTTAAGGAAAAGGAGGGCGGACGGACCATCGGCCTGATCGTGCGCGCCTACGACAATGGCGTGGCCCTGCGCTATGTCCTGCCGAAACAGCCGGGCTTCGAGACCTTCGGAGTCTATGGCGAAAAGACCGAGTTCGCCTTCGCGAAGGACTATGACTGCTGGGGCCTGAATATCGGCAAGTATCACAATGCCCACGAAGGCGAGTTCGACCCGGTCAAATCGTCGCTGATCCGCGACCACTACCTTCTCGACTCGCCGCTGGTGTGCAAGACCGGCGTGAAGGAGACGGCGTTTGCGCTGGCCGAATCCGACGTCAAAAACTATCCGGCGACCTTCTATACCCGCAAGGGCGACAATGGCCTGGGCGTGGCGATCAAGCTGCCGCCGCGCGTCGACAGCGATTCGGTCAAGCCCTATGTCGCCAGGATCACCCAGACGGGCGCGGAATTCCGCACGCCGTGGCGCGTGGTCATGCTGGGCGACAGCGCCCGTGAACTGGTGGAATCGAATCTGGTGGCGACGCTTGGTGAGCCGTCAAAGATCAAGGATACTTCCTGGATCAAGGGCGGCAAGAGCGCCTGGGATTGGTGGAACGGCTTCAACGCGCCTGTGCCTAGGCCCGGCATCAATACCGAGACCTACAAGGCCTACGTCGACTTCGCCAAGGAGATGGGGCTCGACTACATCCTGATCGATGAAGGCTGGTACACGGGCTCATCGACGCGCCCGCGTCCCGGTTCCGACGTCACCAAGCCGATCGCGGCGGTCGACATGCCGGCCATCCTGAAATACGCGAAAGAACGCAATGTCCGCGTCATGATCTGGCTGCAGTGGGAGCAACTCGACTGGCAGATGGACGAGGCCTTTGCCGCGTACGAAAAATGGGGCATTGCCGGCGTCAAGATCGACTTCATGGACCGTTCGGACCAGGACATGGTCGACTATTTCCATAAGGTCCTGTCGAAAGCTGCCGACCACAAGCTGCTGGTCGACCTGCACGGCGCCTATGCCCCCAACGGCCTGCTCCGGACCTGGCCAAACTACATCACCCAGGAAGGCGTTCTGGGCGCCGAGTACAACAAGTGGACGACGCGGATCACGGCGCGGCACAATGTGACGCTGCCCTACACGCGCATGATCCTGGGGCCGATCGACTACACGCCGGGCGGCTTCGCCAACCGTACGCCGGAAACATTCGCCATTCATGAGAACCGCCCGCTGACCATGACGACGCGCGGCCAGGCCATCGCCATGTACGTCGTCTATGACAGCCCGCTGGTCATGGTCTCGGATGCGCCGCAGGCCTACAAAAAGGCTGACGGGTCGTGGGAAGACGGCGCCGATTTTATCCGTGACGTGCCGGTGACCTGGGATGAGACGCGTGTCATTGCCGGCGATATCGGCGAGTATATTGTTACCGCCCGTCGCAAGGGCGACGCCTGGTACGTCGGCGCCATGACCAACGAAGCCGGCCGCACGGTTGAAGTGCCGCTAAGCTTCCTGGGCGATGGCCAGTATGACGCGACCGTCTGGCAGGATGGCGCAACGCCGACAACGCTTGACCGCAGCGCGCAGGCCGCCACACGCGATACGACGATTGCCTTGCGCCTGGCGCGTTCGGGCGGAGCCACAGTCCGCATCGCGCCCAAAGCCAAGCCTTTGAAAAAGAAACGCTAAATGCATACTGTCACAAAATAGTATAATATATACTTGACGTCAGGAGGGGGGCATGGTTCTCATAGACGTGTCGATACCTCCTCCGGGGTCGTCAAGGTTAGGCTTAAGTGTTTCGCGGGCGGAGTACCGGCAACGCAAAACAGCGGAATAATCCCCCTGCTGTCGGACTGCGTTTGTAAGGTCTTCGCCCGCGTGTACGCGTCAGTTTCGCTTATCCCTGATCTTCGGATCTTCGACCCTTGCCCAGTATCCGTTTTGCAACTCCCTGCGGCGGCATGTCTTGGACGGGATAAACTTGGGCGTCCGTCGTGCATGTCTAGTCCTGGCATGACGGGCGCTTTTTTATTTCGGGCCGAACCCGCCGGGCCGAAGGAGCAACCGATATGACGTCCGCCGTCCGCGTTTTCACACCTCTGCTTCTCGCTGCCCTGATGGCAGCGGCCGGGACAGGTACGCAGGCTCTCGCGCAGGCCGCGCCTGCAGCCGTCCTGCCGTGGAATACGCCCGAAGCGCAGACGACGCTTTTTGAGACCAGGGATTTTACCGGTTCCTTCCAGACCACCTCCCAGACCCTGGTGGCGCTGAAGCCAAAAGGGCAGGGCGGCTTCGACTACCTGCCATCCAATCGTTTCACCCAGCGCACGGGCGATGGCTATTACCGCCTGGGCGATCTCGATCTGCGCGTCCGCCTGGCGGGTGAAACCGCGTGGCAGGACTATTCGACGGCCTATAAGCGCGGCGCCATCAAGCCATTGCGCACTGGTGCAGGCGTCATCGCCTCGGCCGACATTACCAGCGCCTTCGCTGGCAACCTGCCGCTGAAGGTCGTGCGCACCTGGGCCGTCGACAAGGGCCAGCTGGTCTTACGCTTCACCGTCAGCAATCCGGGCAAGACCGCCGTAGACATCGGCGGTTTCGGCGTGCCTATGGTCTTCGACAACATCATCACCGGCCGCCACCTCGAAGAAGCGCACGACGTCGCCTCCTTCTATGACCCCTATGTCGGCCTCGACGCCGGCTATCTCCAGGTCAATCGCCTCAATGGCCGTGGTCCGTCGCTGCTGGTCCTGCCGGACACGCAGTCGGCGAAGTTCGAACTGTATAAGCCGATCCTCAACGAGCGCGCGCCGGACAAGGCGCTGAAGATCTATAACGATCCCGAACCGCGCAACATGACCTTCGAAGGCTTCTATAGCTGGATGGTCGCGTCCAAGGGCTTTACCGATGAGTGGAAGGACGCCCAGCAGTGGAACGAGACCTCGACCATCACCCTCAAGCCGGGCGCCACAAACACCTATGCCTTCCGCTTCGCGCTGTCGCCGTCGATCCGTGAGATTGAAACCACGCTGATCAAGAATGACCGCCCGGTGGCTGTCGGCCTGCCCGGCTATATCGTGCCGACCGACATGCCCGCCTCGCTCTTCCTGAAGAGCAAGCAGCCGGTCAAGGCTGTCGCGCAATCGCCGGAAGGCGCGCTCGACATCTCCTCAGCCGTAAAGGCCAAGGACGGCTGGCTGAAATACACCATCACCGGCAAGACTGCCGGCCGCGTCCGCGTCACGCTGACCTATGCCGATGGATCACGCCAGACCATCCACTATCTCGTCACCAAGCCGGAGGCCGAAAAGGTCGCGGACATGGGCCGCTTCCTGACGACCGAACAGTGGTACGAAAATCCGCAAGATCCGTTCGGCCGCAGCCCGTCGATCATGGGCTATGACCGCGACAAGAACCAGATCATCACCCAGGACAACCGCGTCTGGATCTCGGGCCTGAGCGACGAGGGCGGCGCCGGTTCGTGGCTGGCGACCATCATGAAGCAGCTCGACAACCCGACGCCGGAAGAGGTCGCCAAGTTCGAACGCTTTGCCTCGGAAACCCTGTGGGGCGACATCCAGGTCTCCGAAGGCGACGACAAGTACGGCGTGCGCAAGTCGGTCATGTTCTATGACCCGACCATGCCCGAAGGGACCTACGATCCGTCCCTGAACTGGAAGGTGTGGTCGGCCTGGGACCGCAAGGGCGCGGCCGATCTTGGCCGCTCCTACAACTATCCGCATCCGGCCGCCGCCTGGTGGACGCTCTATCGCCTTGGCCGCTATCACCAAGGTCTGACGACGAAGGAAAGCTGGCAGACCTATCTGACGCGCGCCGCCGAAACGACCAAGGCGATGATGACCAAGGCCCCGTACTACACCCAGTTCGGCCAGATGGAAGGCGATGTCTTCGTCTACATCCTCGAGGATTTGAAGCGCGAGGGCATGACCGAGTTGGCGACAGAGGTCGAGGCGTTGATGAAAAAGCGCGCCGATCATTGGGCGACGCTGAAATACCCGTTTGGTTCGGAAATGCCGTGGGATTCGACCGGCCAGGCCGAGGTCTATATGTGGGCGCGCTATTTCGGCGACCAGAAGGCAGCGGATTCGACGCGCGAAGTCATCCTCGCCTACGATCCGGCCGTGCCGCACTGGGGCTATAACGGCTCGGCGCGCCGCTTCTGGGACTTCCTGTATGCCGGCAAGACATCGCGCATCGAGCGCCAGCTGCACCACTATGGTTCATCGCTCAATGCCGTGCCGTTGTTCGACGCTTATCGCGCCAACCCTCAGGATTTCCACCTGCTGCGCGTCGCCTATGGCGGCCTGATGGGTTCGCTGACCAATATTGACGATCAGGGCTTTGGCTCCGCCGCCTTCCATTCCTTCCCGGACATGATGGCATTCGACGGCATGAACGGCGACTACGGCATGAGCTTCTTCGGTCACGCGGTTGCCGCCGCCTCCTACCTGGTCGATCACCCGACCTTCGGCTGGGTTGGCATGGGCGGCGTCGTGACCGAAACCCCCGGCACGATCACCTTAGCGCCGAAAGACAGCGCCCGCAGCCGCGTCTTCGTTGCGCCGGCCGGGCTGTGGCTGACCCTCAAGGCGGGAAAGATTGAGACCGTCAGCTACAGCCCGTCCACCGGCAAGGTCACCCTGACCCTGGCCCCCGCCACGGCGACGACGCCCCAGGCCTTCTTCGACGTCGAAGTGACGACGAAGGACGGCAGGGCTTACGCGCCAAAGGCGATCCAGGCCGGACCGCGCGGCGGCTATGCCATCCCGCTCGGCGCCGGCGCAACTTCGGTAGAGCTGACGCCCCAAACATAAAGATACTTTTGCAAGGATCGCAGCTTGGCTGCGGTCCTTTTTTCGTTCACCTTCATCGCTCACCTATCCCTGTAACGACAAGCAATAAAGGACCCCCATGGGATTGTTCGGACCCTTAAAGCCTTTGCAGCGTGCCGAAGAAGACGGCAAGGCCCTGGCGAAAACCCTGAGCTGGCCGCATTTGATGGCGCTCGGCATAGGCGGCATCATCGGTACTGGCATCTATACCCTGACCGGCGTCGGCGCGGGCCTTGCCGGACCGGGCGTCATCATCTCGTTCGCCCTGTGCGGACTGGTCTGCGCCTGCGCGGCCTTGTGCTATACAGAGATGTCGACCCTGATCCCGACGGCAGGCTCGGCCTATACCTACAGCTATTCGAGCATGGGCGAGATCGTTGCCTGGGTCGTCGGCTGGGCGCTGATCCTCGAATACTCCCTGGCCTGCTCGACGGTTGCCGTCGGCTGGTCGGCCCACCTGATCGGTTTCCTGGACGAAGCGGTCGGCCTGAAACTGCCGGCTTTTCTGCTGGCAGGGCCCTATGCCGGCGGTTTGGTCAACCTGCCGGCTGTGCTTGTATCGCTGGCCGTCATGGGTCTGCTGCTGATCGGCGCGCGTGAAAGCGCCACGCTCAATATCCTCCTGGTCATCATCAAGATCGTGGCGCTCGGCGCGTTCATTGTCATCGGCTTCCCTGCCATTCAGGGCGGCAACTACGATCCGTTCATGCCGTTCGGTTTCATGGCGCAGGAGATCGGCGGTGAGAAATTCGGCGTCATGGCCGCCGCCGCCATCGTCTTCTTTGCCTTCTTCGGCTTTGACGCCGTATCGACCTCTGCGGAAGAAGCCAAGGATCCCGGCCGCGACCTGACCATAGGCATCCTGGGCTCGATGGGCGTCTCGACCCTGATCTACATGCTGGTGGCGGCCGTTGCCATCGGCGCGGTCGGCTATCAGGACATCTCGTCTTCGGGTGAACCCTTGCCGCACGTGCTGCGCACACTGGGCCAGCCTTTGGTCGCCACGCTGGTCGGCGGCGCGGCTATCGTCGCCCTGCCGTCGGTCATCCTTGTCATGATGTACGGCCAAAGCCGCATCTTCTTCGTCATGGCGCGCGACGGCCTGCTGCCAAAGGCCGTGGCCGCGGTCAACAGCAAGGGTTCGCCGGCGCTGATCACGCTGATTACCGGTATCGTCGTGGCGCTCGGCGCCGGCTTTGTGCCGCTGAAAAAGATTGCCGAGCTGTCGAATGCCGGCACGCTGATCGCCTTTATCGCCGTGGCGCTGTCGATGATCATA
>CBIHPL010000095.1:0-9724 GCA_966212005.1 uncultured Asticcacaulis sp. | reverse complement strand
GTCGCCCTGGCCGGTCACATCGCCCTGCGCCACACCCGTTATGGCCGTCAGGTCTATGCGGTCGGCGGCAATGCCGAAGCCGCGCGCCTGGCCGGCATAAACGTCAAGGCCGTGATCATCAGCGTCTATGTCATCGTCGGCCTTCTGGCGGGCTTGTCCGGCTTCCTGCTGTCGGCGCGGCTGGGTTCGGCGGAAGCCGTGGCAGGGATCAATTACGAGCTGCGGGTCATCGCCTCGGTCGTCATCGGCGGCGCCAGCCTGTCGGGTGGCTCTGGCAGCATACGCGGCACGCTCATCGGCGCCCTGCTGATCGGCGTCCTGTCCAACGGGCTGGTCATCATGCACGTCTCCTCATACTTCCAGCAGGTCGTGATCGGCCTGATCATCGTCGCCGCCGTGGCATTCGACGCCTACGCCAAATCCCATCGCGGGAAGGTCTGATCCATGTGGCGCGCGGTTTTCCTTGGACTTGCCCTGGCGGCGCAATCGGCGGCAGCTCAGTCTGTCGATCCTGTAACGCTGGTCGATCCGTTTGTCGGCGCCGATGCCGGCGGCAATACGGTACCGGGGGCGGGCGTCCCGTTCGGCTTCGTGTCGCTCAGCCCGGATACAGCCAATTCCGATACCAATGGCTATGAGTCCAACAGCGCCATCATGGGGTTCAGCTTCACCCACGTCAGCGGAACCGGCGGCAAGAGCAAGTACGGCAATTTCCGGCTGACGCCGACGGTCGGTGAACTGGGTGTGCACAACCTGGTCTTCGCCAAGGCCGATGAGACTGCCTCACCCGGTTATTACGCCGTCACGCTCGGCAACACGACGGCGTCGGCCATACGCGTCGAACTGACCGCGACGCGGCTGACGGGCCTGACCCGCATAACCTTTCCGGAAGGCCAGGCCAAGGGCAATCTGATTATCGACGCCACCTCGGTCATCGCGCTGCGCGGAGAGGGCCAGCGGACGACGGCGGCCCATGTCGACGTCATCGACGACCACAGTTTCTCGGGCTGGGCCAGCTTCGAGGGCGGATGGAATCCGGCGCCGTACAAGCTGTACTTTTACGCCGAGACCGACCGGGCGGCCGATGACTTTGGCGCCTGGCAGGCAGGACAGGGCAGCCTTGCCACCCAGCCGGGGATCGGCCGGCTGGACGGCGTGCCCCAGGCCAAGACGGCAGCGTCGAAAACCGCCCTGATGATCGACTACGACACCCAGATGGAGTTCGCCCGCCGGCTGGGCGTATGGGCGGCGTTCGACACGGCGAAGGGCCGGCAGGTCCAGCTCAGGCTTGGCGTCTCCTTTATCAGCGTCGAGAAGGCGAAGGCGAACCTCAGGGCCGAAGCACCCGATTGGGATTTCGCCGGGATGCACGCCCGCGCGGCGGCGGAATGGCGTGGGGCGCTTGGCAAGATCGAGGTCAGCGGCGGAACGCCCGACCAGCGCCGCATCTTCTATACCGGCCTATACCGCACCCATACCATGCCGCACGACGTCAGCGGCGAGAATGTCTGGTGGGACTCAGACGAGCCGCACTTTGAGGACTTCTATACCCTGTGGGACACCTTCCGCACGGTCCACCCGCTTCTGACCGTCATCCAGCCGCAGCGCCAGCGCGACATGGTGCGGTCGCTGCTCGACACCTACCGCCACACCGGCTGGCTGCCGGACGCCCGGATCGCCGGTTCCAACGGCATGACCCAGGGCGGGTCCAACAGCGATGTCGTCATCGCCGACGCGGTCGTCAAGAACCTCGGAGGCTTTGACAAGGCGCTGGCGTTCGAGGCCATCCTCAAGAACGGCGAGGTCGATTCGGACCAGCCCTTCCATCAGGGCCGCGTCCTGACCGACTATCTGAAGCTCGGCTATGTTCCTCTGACGCAGCCGCGCTCGGCGTCACGGACCCTCGAATACGCCTATAACGACTACTCCATCGCCCAGGTGGCCCTGAACCTCGGCAAAAGCGACGTCGCCGCCCGCTACCTGAAGCGCTCCGAAGGCTGGAAAAAGCTGTGGGATGCGGACCTCGGCTGCATCCGCCCGCGCTATCCGGACGGGCGCGGTCTTGAGAACTTCACCTGCACCTACGACTATCCGGACAAGTCGACGCCGTGGTGGGAAGCCCCCTTTTATGAAGGGAACTCCCTGCAATATTCGACCTATGTCCCGCAGGACGTCCCCGGGCTGATGGCCGTGAACGGCGGGCCGAACGGCTTCGTGGCCTGGCTAGACCGTCTTTTCGACGGAGGATTTTATGCCCAGGGCAATGAGCCGGATATCCTGGCGCCTTACCTCTATCTCGACGCCGGCCGGCCGGACCGGACGGCGGAGCGCGTCCGGCATATCCTTAAATCGCAGTACAACACGTCGCGTGCCGGCCTGCCGGGCAATGATGACGCCGGCACCATGTCGTCCTGGTACGTGTGGAGCAGCATCGGGCTATATCCCGTGGCCGGTCAGGCCCGCTATTATATCGGTTCGCCCATTTTTTCGCGCGCCGTCCTGCATCTCGAAGGCCGCAAGACCTTCACGGTTTCTGCGCCCCTGACATCCGACACCAACCTCTATGTCGTGGGCGCGAAGCTCAACGGCCGCCCGCTCGACCGCGCGGTCCTGACCCACGCCGAGCTCGCCAAGGGAGGTGTGCTCGAACTGGAAATGGACGCCAAACCGGGTAGGTGGGCGACGAAAACCGGAGACATACAATGAAATACGCTCTTGGCGTTCTTGCTGCCTTCGTGGCCGTCACCGCGCTCCCCGCCGTCGCGGAACCTGCCAAGCCCCTCTATACCTATGTCGATCCGATGATCGGCGTCGGCAACGACAACCAGGGCGACACGGTTCCCGGCACAGCCCTGCCGCACGGTTCGATCCACCCCAGCCCCCAGACCCTGACCGGCAGCAATGCCGGCTATGACCCCAAGGCCGAGATCAGCGGCTTTGCCCAGCTGCATACGCAGGGGTCGGGCGGGGTGACGACCTATGGCACCTTCCTGGTCTCGCCGCAGGTCGGCGCGCCGCAGTTCGACGAAGCCGCGCACCTGTCGCCAAAGGCCGATGAGCAGGCGGGCGCCGATCGCTATGCGGTCACCCTGTCGCGCTACCATGTCCGCGCCGAGGTCACGCCGGCCCATTACGCGGCCATGTACCGCTTTACCTATCCGGCGACCGACCAGGCGAGTGTCGTCTTTGATATCACCCGCAAGATCCTGGGGGTGACGGCCAGCGACAATGCCGAGGTCACCCTCTATCCCGAACAGGGCCGGATCATCGGCCGGGTCAAGGCCAAGGGCTACTGGAACCCGGCCAAGGTCGATATCTGGTTTGTCGCCCAGCTCGACACGAAGCCTGACGCCTGGGGCGTGTTCAGGAATGGCGAAGTCCTGAAGGGCGCGACCACGGGCAAGAGCGGCGCCGACGAGCGTCTGGGCGCATGGTTGTCCTTTGCGGCGTCGGCGCAAAAGCCCATCCTGATGAAGGTCGCCGTCTCCTTTGCCGGTCCGGAGCGGGCGCAGCAACTGCTGGACCGCGACCTGCCGGGCTGGGATTTCGAGGCGGCCGGCGCAAAGGCACGCGACGCCTGGAACGCCGAACTCAGCCGCATCGAAATTTCCGGTGTGCCGGACGCCGACAAGCGCCGGTTCTACACCGCCCTCTATCATACTGCGATCCAGCCGCGCGACCGCAGTCTCGACCAGGTCGATTCCGAACTTCAGGCGCCCTACTGGGATGACTATTACACCCTGTGGGACACCTATCGCACCGGCTTCCCGCTGATGTCGCTGATCAAGCCGCGCGAATACGCGGCGAACGTCGCCTCGATCATCCATACCTTCGACAGGTTCGGCGCGGCCGACACCGCCATAATCGCCGGACGCAACTATCATGTCGGCCAGGGCGGCGACGAGGTCGACAATGTCATCGGCGAAGGTCTGATACGCGGCGTCGAGGGCATCGACTGGCCGGCGGCGTGGAAGGTGGTCCATTTCAATGCGTTCGAGCGCCGCCGTCCGCGCTATCTGGTCGACGGCTATTTCGCGGTCGGCGATCGCAGCCCCGAGCCCAACAATCAGCGCGCCAAGTCCGGCTCCTCCACTGTCGGCTTTGCGCTGAACGATTACTTCGCCGCCAAGGTCGCCGAAAAGGCCGGCGATGCCGACAAGGCGAAGCTTTTGCTGGAGCGCTCCGGCAACTGGCGCAAGGTATGGAACAGCGCTGCCATCAGCGACAGTTTCAGTGGCTTCATCATCCCGAAATATGCCGATGGCCGCTTCCAGGACCTGGACCCCAAGCTGGGCTGGGACGGCGTCACCTACAACAATGTCGGCTTCTATGAGGGCACGGCCTGGGTCTATTCCTACGACATGCTGCACGATATTCCAGGCATGATAGAGGTCATGGGCGGACCCGACCGCTTCCGCGAGCGCCTTGAGCATGCCCTGTCCAAGGGCCTGATCGACATGACCAACGAGCCGTCATTCTCGACGCCGTGGCTGTTCCACACGATCGGTCGGCCGGACCTGTCGGCCTACTGGGCGGACCGCATCTATCACGACTTCACGGCCGACGCCTATCCGGGCGACGAGGACAACGGCGCGATGAGCTCGCACTATGTCTTCAACCGCATCGGCCTGTTCCCGAAACTCGGCAGCGACCTTTATTACCTGCACGGCCCGCGCCAGCCCGGCACCGTGATCCGGCTGGAAAACGGCAAGGTGTTCGAGATCAAGGCCAGGGGCGCGGGGCCTGAGGCCATCTACATCCAGTCGGCGAAGCTCAATGGCGTGCCGCTGAAGAGCGCCTTCCTGCGCCAGTCGCAAATTACCGCAGGCGGCAGGCTGGACCTGGTGATGGGCAAGAAGCCGGGCAAGTGGGGGCTGGGCGTCACGACGCCATAGGTCGAAACCATCTCTCGGCCATGATGACGATCATATCGACGTCGTCATGGCCGGGCGATGTCAAAGGCCGGTGTTCAGTTCGGCGATGACGTCGTAGGCGTCGCTGCGATACCAGGATTTCGACAGCTCGCAGCTGCGCCCGTTCGCTGAAAAGCTCCGGCGCTCGATCATCAGGCCGGCGTCTCCGGGCTTGGCGTGCAATTTTTCAGCCTGTTCCGGCGTAAACAGCACGGCGCGCAATCTTTGCAACGCCCTGACCGGCCGGTTTCCAACCTGTTCAAGCGCCCGGTAAAGTGAGTTTTCGATCACGTCCATGGAAGGCAGGCAGTGCGCCGGCACAACCGTGTATTCCAGCGAAATCACCTTGTTGTCGGCGTACCGAAGCCGCGACAGCCGATAGACGTGCGTCCCTGGTGACAGGCCCAGATTGAGCAGCTCGTCCGTTGAAGCCACCGCACGGGTCTTTTCCAGCCATTCCGACTTGGGCTTTCGGCCGCGCGATATCATGTCCTCGGTAAATGATGTCAGTTTTGAAAAGTTTTTCTCGGCGAGGTTGGCCACTAAGGTTCCGGAGCCCCGTCGGCGCATCAGAAATCCTTCCTGAACCAGCCCTTCCATCGCCTTTCGGATCGTCATCCGCGAAAGCTTGAGCATGTCCACCAGTTCTCTTTCCGGCGGAAGGGCGGCATTGGCCGGAATCAGCGCCTTACGGATGGCCTGCCGAAAGGCATTCTTAAGCATCACATATGCCGGTCGGCCAGACCCGCGGTCCAGCGGTCCGAGCGCCTCCATGAACGACATGGTGCCCGGCTGTGCGTCGGGATTCGAACTGTCCTCTTGCGCGATGTCAGGCATGTCGAGCCTCCGTTACGTGCTCTGAAAATGAGAGCAAAGCGCGGAAACGTCAATTCTATTTATGGCATAGAATGAAAATTTTGTTCCAATGCGGCCATGTTCAGGGTGGCCTGGGCCGGGATGGCGTCCGGCACGTCCATGCCCATTTTCCGCAGGAAATCGGCGTGCGCGGGCAGGCGCGCGGCATAGTCGGCGACGGCTCCCCGCATGGCCGCCAGGGTTTCGGCATGCGCGGCCGGTTCGACGAGACTGGCCAACGGGTCATAGCGTTTCGGCATGAGCCCCTGACCGATCATGACCGACAGCCAGCTCGGAATCTGGAAAAGATCGCCGCGTGACATGACGACCCGGCCGGTTTCGACGAACTGATCAATCTTGTACTGGAGAGAGGAGGGGATCGCCATGTTGCGGCAGTAGTTCCAGAAGTCCGAATCCGTGCGTTCGGTGAGCTTGTAGTGGAGGATCAGGAAGTCACGGATCGTTTCGAAATCCAGCCCGACCGCGGTATTGTATTGTTTGGCCAGCAGCGGACTGAAGGCCTTGTCGGGAAACAGGTCCATCAGCTTGATCAGGCCTGAATGGATAAGGTGGATGGAGGTCGATTCCAACGGCTCCATGAAACCGCTGGCCAGGCCGATCCCGACGACATTCTTGTTCCAGAACGCCTTGGATCTGCCGGTCCTGAAACGGATAAGGCGAGGCTCCGCCAGCGGTTCGCTGTCGAGATGCGACATCAGGATGTCGCACGCCTTCGTCTCGTCGATAAAGTTGTGGGAAAAGACGATTCCGTTTCCGATGCGGTGCTGCAGGGGGATGCGCCACTGCCAGCCGGCGCCGTGGGCCGTCGCGCGGGTATAGGGCAGGATGGGACTTGTGCCGGCGCTGGGGACGGCCCACGCCCGGCTGGCCGGCAGCCAGGCGCTCCAGTCCTCGAAACCTGTCTGAAGGGTCTTGTCCAGGAGCAGGGCCTGAATGCCGGAGCAGTCGAGAAACAGATCGCCCCTGAGCGTGAGACCGCTATCGGTCGTGACGGAGGAAATGAACCCGTCTTCCGGCCGTTGCGCCACATGAACGATCTTGCCCTCATGGCGTTTGACGCCGCGCGCTTCGGCGTAACGACGCAGAAACGCCGCATACAGCCCGGCGTCGAAATGAAAGGCGTAACCGATCGTCGAATGGACGCCGCGATCACCGGGCGGCGGCGGCGCGAAGCGTGCCTGCCTTCCGGCCACGCACGCCAGGGAATAGGCTTCGAACGGCGTCTCGTCGCCCGCCATGCGCGCGCGGATATAATTGTGGTGAAACGCCGCCCTGCCCATGGCGGCACCCACGGTTCCGAACGGATGCATGTAGCTGTCGCCCAGGCGCCTCCAGTCGCGGAATTCGATCCCGAGCTTGAAGGTGGCGCGGGTTTCACGGATGAAGGCGGTGTCGTCGATTTCAAGCAGACGGTTGAAATCCTGAATCGGCGGAATCGTCGCTTCCCCCACGCCAATGGTGCCGATCGCATCCGACTCGATCAGGTGAATCTCGCCGAGCTTGTTCTGCGTAAGTTTCGCCAGCAAGGCGGCAGCCATCCAGCCTGCGGTCCCGCCGCCGACGATCACGATGTTTTCGAGAGACGCGAAATCTTTCATAGGACCAATGCTGCCCACCAGATGCGCCGGTCGTCATGGCGCACGTAAAAAACGCTTCAATTACCGTAGGATAAGGTAGACTTTCCGAATTTTGTCGGGGAAGTGCAAGGGGGCGTTTTCGTTGTCCGGCCGCTATGTCGCAAATATGTCTCAATATGTGGAATTGGTCTAACTGAGGGACGCACCCAAAGGGGGCGGCGCTAATAAAATGTTTTTAAAGGATAAAATATTGGCAGCCGGTTTTATGCAACCGGTAGCCTCGTCAAGATGTCTTAAAATTGGTATGGTCGTATCCTCAAAATAATATAACAACTTATTTAATTAATGTTGACCAATGCCCTGGCTGGCAGCACCAGATTGCACGGGCACAGTCCAGGCAGGCGGCATTTTCGGCTCAACAGGATGTGCCCGTTTCAGGAACAATCTGTCGGGAACGGAAGACGTTATGAAATTGAAGCGTTCGATAATGATAAGCACCGCACTTGCCGGTGCCATGCTGTCTTGTACTGCCTACGCGCAGGACACTGCCGGTGACCAGGAGGTCGTCGTTACAGGCATTCGCGGAAGCCTTCAAAAAGCGACGCAGCTGAAAAAACGGACCGATGCCATCGTCGACGCCATTTCGGCGGAGGATGTGAGCAAGTTCCCCGACACCAACATCGCCGAATCGCTCTCCCACCTTCCGGGTGTCAGCGTTGACCGCAACTTCGGCGAAGGCGAAAAGGTGTCGATTCACGGGACCGACCCGGCGTTGAACCGCATTCTGGTCGACGGCCATACGATTGCTTCGGCGGACTGGGGCGGCAACCCGAACGATCCGACCAGCCGCACATTCAACTATTCCCTGATGGCGCCTGAAATCGTCGGGCAGCTGAAAGTCTACAAGAATCCCGAGGCCTGGATCGACGAAGGCTCTCTGGGCGGCACGGTCATTCTCGAAACGCGCAAACCTCTCGACCTGAAGGCGGGAACGGTGACCGGCTCGCTGGGCTACAGCTATAACGATCGCTCGGAAAAGGGCGATATCCGTGGCTCCGCGCTCTATAGCTGGCGCAACGACAGCAGGAATTTTGGCGTGCTGGTGGCGGCCACCTACGACAAGCAGCAGCTGCACCGGGCCGGTATCGAGTATTTCGGCTATATGGGCGCCGGCGCTTTCAACAGCGCCTTTACGACCACGAAGGATTCTTCGGGCAATGTTACGGCGGTCAGCGGCCCGAACATCAACGGCGCGGCGCCGACCGTGGCCTCCTATACCGAGCTGGCGGCGGCGAACGTGCCGTGCTGCTTCAACTGGGCCTATTTCGACCAGACGCGCGAACGCAAGGGCCTGAGCGCCGCCGTTCAGTGGAAGCCCAGCGACGATGTCGAATTCGACCTGTCCGCCCTGCACATCGAAGGCGACTACACCAACTATAACCAGTCGATGTACGCGGTTCCGGTCTGGAACAGCGCCAATGCCCAGAACTTTACCGTCGCCAACGGGCTGATCAACGGCGCCTACATTCCGGCAAAGGCCGCCGGTACCGGCTCCCTAACCCAGTACGATGCCATCCTGCGCAGCACGGTCGTAAAGACGGACAGCCTCAACCTGGCCGGCAAGTGGAATGCGGGGGACTGGAAGATCAGCGGCAATGTCGGCTGGACGCAGGCCACCGGCGGTAAAGAACCGGAACGCATGATCAGCTTCGATTTCAATTCGGGCTTCACATTCGGGTTCACGTCGGACAGCACCAACATCAATTACGACACGGCGCCGACAACGCCGAAAGCCCTGGCCCGCACGCCGTCCACGACGCCGAGCACGATCAATGGCGTGACCGCGAACTATGTCCAGATGGGCGGCATGGAACGCAGCCGCACGACAGACAAGGAGACCTACGCGCAGATCGATTTCAAGCGCAATCTCGAAGGCGTTTTCGATACGGTCCTGTTCGGGGCCAAGCTGACCAAGCACGAGAACTCGCTCGATGCCGAGGGTTGGGATTACTACGCCAACAAGACCCTGTATCTCAGCGACTTCTCTTCGGAAAACACGCCGGCGGACCTGTGGGCCGACATGGGCGGCAGCGGTAACGCCATGCAGTACCTGGGCCTGACCCAGGCCGGCATTTTCGAAGTCATCGACGCCAGCGTGACCCGGTACAATGGTCCCAAGTACGGCATGGAATTTACCGTCAAGGAAGACATCGCGGCAGCCTATTTGCAGGGCAACTTCCGTCAGGGCAACTGGCACGGCAATGTCGGCGGCCGTCTGGTCTCGACCGAAGACGTTTCCAACTACTGGGAAACGGCCGACGGCGGCGTCACCTATACGCCCATGACCGTAAAGCAGAA
>CBIHPL010000094.1:0-9735 GCA_966212005.1 uncultured Asticcacaulis sp. | reverse complement strand
ACCCTGTGGCATCCGTCCTATTACACCGAAGGCGTCGTCAAGGCCCTGACGGCCGCCGCGTCGCTGGGAACGCTGGCCATGACCATCCGGCTGTTGCCGACGATCGTGGCTATCCCCGGGCCTGATCAGTTGCGTGAGACCAATACCCGGTTACAGGCGGCCAATACCGAACTTGGAAAACTGTACGCCGAGAGCCAGGAACGTGGCCGCGTCCGGCTGCAGGCGATCGTCGACAATGTGCTGGACGGCATCATCACCATTAATGAGCGCGGCGAAGTCGAAAGCTATAATCGGGCCTGTGAAACCATCTTTGGCTATACGGCTGAAGAGGTCATGGGGCAAAACGTAAAGATGTTGATGCCCGAGCCCTACCACAGCGGTCACGACGGCTATCTGGCGCACTATATGGGGACGGGAGAAGCTCGGATTATCGGCACGGCCGGCCGTGAGGTCCAGGGCAAGCGCAAGGACGGCTCGGTATTTCCGCTCGACCTGTCGGTCAGCGCCTTCACGGTTGACGGTGTGCGTCACTTCTCGGGCATCGTGCGCGACATCACCACGGCCAAGCAGGCCGAGGAAGCGCGCGAACGCCTTCTGGCCCGCCTGACGGAGTCGAATACCGAACTCGAGCGTTTCGCCTATGTCGCGTCGCACGACATGCAGGAGCCGCTGCGCATGGTGCTGAATTTCAGCCAGATCATCGCCAAGGACTATGAGGACTCGCTTGACGAAGAGGGCAAGGAGTATCTCAGGATCGTCGGTGACAGTGCGCTGCGCATGCGCGAAATGGTCCACGACCTGCTGGAATACGCCCGTCTTGGCCGCGAGGGTGCGACGATAGTCGATGTCGACATGGCGGCCGAACTGGAACACGTCAAGACCAATCTCGGCCAGCTTGTCGCCGATACCGGCGCTGTCGTGAGTTCCGATCCCTTGCCCTTCGTTCAGGGCAACGCCGTCCAGATCATGCGCCTGTTGCAGAACCTCATCGGAAACGCCATAAAGTATCAGGCGCCCGGCAATACACCGGTCGTCCATGTCGGCGTCATCGCCGAGCCCGGCAGGTGGCATTTCGTCATCCGCGATAACGGCCTTGGCATTGAGCCGGCCTTTATCGAACAGGTCTTTGAGCCGTTTCGCCGCCTGCATACCTGGGAAGCGATCAAGGGGACGGGGCTGGGACTGGCGGTCTGCAAGAAAATCGTCGAAACCCATGGTGGCCGGATATGGGCCACGTCGGTCAAGAGCGGCGGCAGCGAATTTCATTTTACACTTCCGCGTCAGGCGAGTCCTGCCGCGACGGATTCATAAGGAGAGGCGTCATGTCCAGTCTGCTGATGCGCCGGAATCGCCCGGCCGAAATCCTGCTGATCGAGGATAATCGGGGAGATGTGCTTTTGACCCGCAAGGCTTTTCAGTCGGCTCTGATCGAGAATCAGGTGTCGGTGGAGGGAAGCGGAGAAGAGGCGCTGGAAAGGCTGCGCAAGGAAGACGTGACCCTGCCGGACCTCATCCTGCTCGACCTCAACCTGCCGCGCATGAGCGGTCGCGACGTGCTCGGCGAAATAAAGGCCGACGAGCGCCTGCGTCATATACCCGTGATC
Organism: uncultured Asticcacaulis sp.; assembly: GCA_966212005.1. GTDB lineage: Bacteria > Pseudomonadota > Alphaproteobacteria > Caulobacterales > Caulobacteraceae > Asticcacaulis. The sequence goes on along the minus strand of CBIHPL010000094.1, from coordinate 8,131 downwards.
GTCCTGTCGAGTTCCGCAGCCGAACAGGACATCGCGAAGAGCTACGCCCTGCACGCCAGCGCCTATGTGGTGAAGCCGATTGATCTGGACAGCTTCCGCGCGGCCGTGTCCACCATAGAACAGTTCTTCTTCTTCCTGGTGGAATTGCCCGAGGCCCTGCCGGCGGCCTGACGGCGTGTCGCGTTTTATCGGTGCCTGATTGCCGCGGCATTGTCTTTTTCATGCTGCATTATTGTCTTGATGGCGAAGAGGGGCAGGCATAGATTCAGCGAATCTAAGGAGCCTGCCCGGATGCCCATTGTCGTCGAACACGGCATAGATCTACCTCAGTCACCGCATGAGGTCTTCGCCTTTCTGGACGATTTCAAACGTGTGCCGACCTGGCTCAAGCGTTGCGAAGGCGTGGCCAAGCTGGGACAGGGACCGAACAAGGCCGGAGACAAGCTGCGCTACGCCTATTTCGAAGGCGGCAAGCACCGGATCATGGACGGCGTTATCTCGACCTACGAGCCCGACCGCCAACTGAGCTATCGTTATTACGACAAGATGATGCAGGCCTTCATCGACTTTCATCTCGAGCCGCGAGGGGAGGGAACGCACCTGACCCACCGCGTTGAACTGGTCCCCAACTCCCTGCTGTGCAAGTTGCTTTTGCCCCTGTTCAAGGCCAAGCTGCCGAAACAGACCGCCGAGGCGATGGCGGATCTGAAAGCTATTCTTTCCCAAGAGAGGCTATCGTAAGCTATTCCTCCCCACGTCGTAGGGAGGAATAGCTAAGGGCGACTAAAAACCGCGATCTTTTTTGTGCCAGCGCCTCGACAAGGTCGTGAAAGGCGGCTTTAACAGTCGCACTGGTAACTAATTTTCGCAGGCCGCGCATGTTCTCCCGAAACCTGAAATCCGTCCTCGCCGCCACGCTTGTGGGTTCGGCGTCGCTTCTGGCCCTGTCCGCGTCCGCGCAGGACGCCAAGCAGCCGTTTACCTATCAGGACCTGGTATCGCTTGACCGGATCAGCGGATTGAACGTTGACGCCACCGGGACCCACGCCCTGTTCCAGGTCCGGGCGACCGACCTCGACAGGAACAAGGGCGTCAATTCGATCTGGCTGAAAGACCTGTCGAAGCCCATGATTCCCGAAATCAAACTCGCGGTTTCCGAAGGTGGCGCGACCTCGCCGAAGTTCAGCGCCGACGGCAGGACCATCTACTTCCTGTCGTCGCGTTCCGGTTCGGCGCAGGTGTGGAAGACCGATCTGACCGGCGTAACCGCCACCCAGGTCACGAAGCTGCCGCTCGATGTCGGTTCTTACCTCTTGTCCCCGGATGGCAAGGGCATCGTCGTGTCCCTGGCTGTTTTTCCGGAGTGCAAGGGCAACGAGATCGATTGTACCGTCAGGACCAGCGCGGACAGGAAGGCTCAGAAGTCGACCGGCGTCATCTATGACAAGCTGTTTGTGCGTCACTGGGATGAATGGGCAGACGGCACGCGCAACCATCTCTTCTATGTCGGCTTCGATGGCTCCGCTCCGCTGTCGCTGACTGACGGCTACGATGGCGATGTGCCGTCCAAACCATTCGGCGACGAGGCGGAATATACGATCTCAGCCGACGCCAGGACCCTCTATTTCGGTGCGCGCGAAGCTGGCAGGACCGAGCCGTGGTCGACGAATTTCGACGTCTATTCGGTGCCGCTGACCGGCGGCGCCGCGACCAACCTGACCGACGGCAACGAAGCCTGGGACGCCAGTCCGCGCCTGTCGCCGGACGGCAAGACACTGGCCTATAAGGCAATGCGCCGCGCCGCCAACGAAGCCGACCGCTTCGACATCTTCCTGCGGGATCTGAAGACCGGCGCGGTAACGGCCTTGGCTGCCGGCTGGGACCACAGCGCCGACGAAATCGCCTGGTCGAAGGATGGCAGGTCGCTTCTGGTCAGCGCCGACGAGACGGGCTCGCACAAGCTGTTTCGGATCGACGTCAAGACCAGCAAGGTGACGACGCTGTCGAAGGACGGCCATATCGACGCCTTCGCCGAGACGGCGCAAGGCATTGTTTTCCTGAAGAGCGGACTGTCGGGGCCGTCGCAGCTATACGCGGCCAATTCGAAAGCCATGTTCATCGACATGGGCGCGCGCGGCCTGACCGGCATCAATCCCGTGCTGAAGGACCGCGCCTTCGGTCAGTACGAGCAGTTCAGCTTCAAGGGCTGGAACGACGAGACCGTCCACGGCTATGTCATGAAGCCGGCCAATTACCAGGAGGGCAAGACCTATCCGGTCGCCTTCATCGTCCACGGCGGCCCGCAGGTGTCGTTCGGTGACGCCTGGTCCTATCGCTGGAATCCGAATGTCTTCGCGGGCCAGGGTTATGCCGTTGTCTTCATCGACTTCCACGGCTCGCCCGGCTACGGCCAGGCTTTCACCGACTCGATCTCGCAGCACTGGGGTGACCGCCCCCTCGAAGACCTGCAAAAGGGTTGGGCCCATGCGCTTTCCAGCTACAAGTTCCTCGACGGAGACCGAGCCTGCGCGCTGGGAGCATCCTATGGCGGCTTCATGATCAACTGGATCGCCGGCAACTGGAAGGAACCGTGGAAATGCCTGGTCAACCATGACGGCATTTTCGACACGCGCACCATGGCTGAGGAAACCGAGGAGTTGTGGTTCTCCGAGACCGAAAACGGCGGCATGCCCTATGGCAACATGGCGAAGATGGACACCTTCAATCCCGCGCTTCATGCCCACAACTGGTCGAAGCCGATGCTGGTCATCCATTCCGACAAGGACTATCGTGTCGTACCGGGACAGGGCATCGCGACCTTCACGGCCTTGCAGCGCCAGGGCATAGAGTCGAAGTTCCTGCGCTTCCCGGATGAGAACCACTGGGTGCTCAAGCCGCAGAATTCATTGAAGTGGCACGCCACGGTGTTCGACTGGATGAAGACACATACGGAGAAGTAAGCCATGCTGTCGCGCAGGGGGGTGATGCTGGGCCTGACGGGGGCCGGAGTCGCCGGAGCAAGCCTTTTGGCCGGCTGTTCGAAAGAGTTCAGCCATGTCATCGGCATCGGCCAGGAAGTGGCCGAGATCGTCCGGCGCCACGGCGGACGCGTGGGTGTCAGCCTGACGTCGGGCTCTGGCGACGAGAATGGCAATTTCAACATCCAGTCCGAAGAGCTTTTCGCCATGTGCTCGGTCTTCAAATGGGTGCTGGCAGCGGCCATTCTCCAGGCGGTCGACCAGGGCAAACTCAAGGTCGCGCAGGAAATCTCCTACACCAAGGCCGATCTGCTGGAATATGCGCCAGTGACCGAAATGCATGTCGCCAAGGGAAAGATGACCATCGGCGACCTGTGTTCGGCTGCTGTGTCCGTCAGCGACAATACCGCTGCCAACCTGCTGCTGCCGCTCATCGGCGGTCCTGCGGGACTGACGGCCTTTGTCCGCGCGCTGGGCGACACCGTCACCCGCTTCGACCGGAATGAACCAACGCTCAACGACGTGACGAACAAGGATGAGCGCGACACGACGACGCCCGCCGCGATGACGCAGTTGCTGAAGACCGTATTTACCGGAACGGTGTTGAAACCCGCCAGCCTGTCCCTGCTCAAGGACTGGATGGTGGCGACGACGACCGGCAAGAACCGCATTTCCGCCGGTGTCCCGGCCGGTTATGTCGTGGGCCACAAGACCGGAACGGCGCATACCCACGCCAACGACGTGGCGGTCATCTGGCCGGGCGCGGATAGGCCGCCGATGTTCCTGTCCATATTCACGACGGGCGGCACGCTCGACGATGCCGGTCGGGACAAGGTCATCGCCGATCTGACGCGGGTGATTTTCGAGACCCTGGCCTGTGTCGACGGCCTGGACAAACACGAGGCGGCGTCATCGTCGTCGTGACGCCTTGACAGACTCAAACCCAGCCGGTTTCTGGAGATATGAAGCAGGGCGTATCCATTTCCGACGTGCTGGCCGAAGTCGCCGTCATGGTTCAGCCGCATTTCGGCAAGGGGCGTACGGCACAGTATATTCCACAACTGGCTGAGGTCGATCCGCGTAAGTTCGGCATGGCGGTGTGCACGGTAAAGGGGGAGGAATGTGTTATCGGCGATGCCGATGAACCGTTCTCCGCCCAGTCGATCACCAAGCTGTTTTCGCTGGGCCTGGCGCTCAATCGTTTCGGTGACGAAGTCTGGACGCGCGTCGGCAAGGAGCCGTCGGGCACGCCGTTCAACTATTTGTCTCAGCTTGAGCATGAGGAGGGCGTGCCGCGTAACCCCTTCATCAATCCAGGCGCTTTGGCGGTGACCGACTGCCTGATGGATATCGTGCCTCAGTCGCAGTTCCTGGTGCGCGACTTCATGGGCCTGTTGTCGGATGCGCAACTCGAAATCGATGAGGTGGTCGCCCGGGGCGAGATCGCCACGGCGCACAGGAACCGCGCCATCGCCAACCTGATGCGCGGTTTCGGCACCGTCACGCACGATGTCGAAGCGTTGATTTCGGCCTATTGCCACCAGTGCGCCATTGCCGTCACCTGCCGGCAGCTGGCGCGCGCCGCCATGCCGCTGGCGGCTGGCGGGTTCTCTCCGATCGTCGAAGAGACGATCTTTCCGCCACGCCTGACACGGCGTCTGAATGCCCTGCTTCTGACGTGCGGAACTTATGATTCGGTCGGTTCGTTCGCCTATCGTGTCGGCCTGCCGGCCAAGAGCGGTGTCGGCGGCGGAATCGTAGCCGTCGTGCCTGAGACGGCGGCGATCGCCGTCTGGTCGCCGGAGCTTGACCGTTTCGGCACCAGCGTGGTCGGCGGCTATGCCCTGGAATATTTCAGTCAGCTGACGAACTGCTCCGTCCTCTAACCCTTGCAGAATTTACTGTTGCCACCGTTTTGGCGGAGTACATCGACATAGTATTCCGCCATAGCCAGGGCGCGCGGATCGTCGGCGGGTTCCGGGCCGCGCAATGAGGCGGTGGCCCTTGTCCAGTTCGCTGCACACCGTGCTTTTTCCAGGTTTGAACGGGCACAGTCGACGAATGCGTTGAACGCTGTCCGATAGGTCGCGAACTGGTCGCGGTTCATGACTGCGCCATGGCCGGGGATAGCGATCGTGAACGGCATCGCCCAAATGGCGTCGAGTCCGTCCTGCCAGCCCTTGACGCAGGCCGTATCGAGGAAGGGCGCGGGCAGGGTAACCAGGTCGCCTGCCGCGACCACGCGGGTTTGCGGGTCGAATAGCCAGACATCGCCTTCGGTGGCGGCGTGCGGCGCCAGCCCGACGTAGAAATTCCTGCCGGCAATTAGCTGCTTGCCGGAAGCGTTCACCACAATGTCCGGCCTGAGCCTGGCGGGCGTGTCGATCGTTGCCAGGTCGTTGCGGATGTCCTCGGCCAGTTCGGGCGGCGCCTGGCCGGTTGCAAGATAGTCGCGGCCCTGTTTTGCGCTGTCGGGAAAGAAGTCGCGGAACGCCCCGTCTACCGCCAGCGACCCCCAGACCTTTGCCTCTGGATAGGCACGTTTCAGGTCGGCGTTGCCGCTGATGTGGTCGAGGTGCCAGTGGCTGTTGACGATGGCAGCGATGGGTTTGCCCTGCGCGGCGGCAAAATCGAGGATGGCGCGGCGGTGCCAGACATGACGGCCGGTATCCATGACGATCAGGCCCTGGGGCACAGAAAAGACGACGGTATTGCCATCGGGCTGACGGTTCTTGGGAAAGCCTCCGGGAATCAGCCAGGCACCCTGTGCCACAGGGCTTGGCTTGGGCGGAGTGTCGGCCTGAGCCAAGCCCGGCGGAATCAGCAGACAAAGGACAAGCGCGCGCAACCCGGTCATGACGGCCTCCATTTGCGCACAGACTACCCTGCGCCGCCCCGTGCCCCTAGTTACAAACCGTTCATGGTGCTTATGGGTACGCTGACGCTGGACGCCGCCACGGCTTTAGAAAACCTCAGCGGCGGTTGCGTTCAGTGAGCGCGCGAGCCACCGTGACATCCGCCCCAGCAAAAGGATTTGCACGGCCATTTCGGCGATAACGATCACGTGCAGGATGACTTGGCCGCGTGTGGCTTCGGTCGGATCAAGCAGCAGGGTGGGCCACAGACTGAAATAGGAAACCAGCCTGAGGCACCACCACCCGCCAACAAGGGAGGTCTTGCGGTCTTCCCAGTCTGTCGGATCCTGGCTGGCCAGGTAGATTTCCCGAATCACCAGCCACGGCATGAAGAGAAACGCGCCAGGAACCAGAAACCAGGCGGCGGCCATGAACGGCTGGCTCTTAAGCGGGGGATGCGCGGCCGGCTGCAAGGCGCGATTGGCGAGATGGCACCACAGCGGCCAGATCAGCAGATTGCCCAAGGCAACGCCAAAGAAGACGGGCGTAACCCATCCAGGCCGGTTGGGCTCGAACAGAAGAAGGAGGTCGGGCCACAGCCCCAACTCGGCCGGGATCAACACCAGCATGTAGGCCAGTAACAGGCCGGCTGTCAGTTGCAAGGCGCGCAAAGCGATGTGCAGGCCGTATGTCACGGTCAATCCCCCCCCTTGTGTTGGCCCGGATTTTGACCGTCTTTCTTGTCTCAGACAAGGGCGTCGAGCGATAAGGCCTGACGCCAGGTTTCAATAGCCGCCAGTTTGTCGTAAAGCGGCTGCCAGTCGTCGGCTTCGGCAATGTGTGCCCAGATGGCTTCGATCTCACCGATCAGCAGGGTTTCCGGTTCGGGCTGCGACAGACGGGGATGGTCGAGCTTCAAGCGGGCGGCTGTTTCGTATCCGTTCAGCACCGAGTGAAACGCATCGAAGGCCTGGCCCTGATAGTTGCCGGCGCGTGCACCATTCATCGCAAAGCCGTCGCGCGCCTTTCCGCCGAACCAGTCATGGAAGAATGCCTCGAAGCTGCCGTCGAAAGTCATCATCTTCAGGAGATTGAAGATGACGTGACTGAGGGGCTCGTTGTCTGCCTGCGGCGTCACATTCAGGCGGGCGCAGAAGGCCAGTCCCAGTTCCTCGCGAAATCGGTCGTCGAACTGACGCAGCGATTCGGTCAGCGGCTCGGACGGGCAGATCAGGGTCAGGCACGACCCCAGGCGCGCCAGGTTCCAGCCGGTCGCGTCGGGCTGGCGGCCATAGGCGTAGAGCCCCCACTGATCGAAATAGGCGGCGGTGAATTCCGGATCGTAGCGCGGCAGGAAGCGATAGGGACCGTAGTCGAAGCTTTCGCCCGTGATGTTCATATTATCGGTGTTGAGCACGCCGTGGACGAAGCCTGCCGCCATCCAGCGCGCCGCCAGCCGGGCCGAGGTAGAAACCGCTGCATCGAAGACGCCGGCGGGACCGTCCGCCTCCGGGTAATAGTTGGCGATGACGAAGTCGATCAGCGCCCGCATCGTCTCCGTATCGTTGAGGTAGGCCAGGCGCTCGAACGTACCGAAGCGAATATGGCTGTGGCTCAGGCGGACCAGAACCGACGACCGCGTCGGCGACGGCTCATCGCCGCGCACCAGTTGCTCACCCGTCTCGATCAGCGAAAAGCTTTTTGAGGTCGGCACGCCCAGGGCTTCGAGCATGGCGGTGGCAAGGACTTCGCGCACGCCGCCCTTCAGCGTCAGCCGGCCGTCGCCGCCGCGCGACCACGGCGTCTTGCCCGAGCCCTTGGTGCCGAAGTCGAGCAGGCGGTCCTGGTCATCGAGCAACTGCGCGAACAGGAAGCCGCGTCCATCGCCAAGGTCAGGATTGTACTGGCGGAACTGGTGGCCATGATAGCGCAGGGCCAAAGGCGCCGGCTGGTTGCGGGGCAAGGGGGCGAACCGTCCGAAATGACGGACCCAATCGGCATCCGACAGGTCGCCCAGCCCGACGCTCGCCGCCGCGCGGTCGTTGCGATACCGCAGGATCGTTTGCGGGAAATCCGCCGCAGCGACGGTATCATGGACGGAAAGCCCGCTGTCGAGTAGGCGAGGGGCGGGACGATAAGCGGTCACTTGCAGGTTTTCACTTTCGCCCAGGCGTCGAGATTGTAAGGCTTGCCCGAAGCGCGCGACACCTTGGTTTCGACCAGGTAGGCCCTGCCCGTGTCCGCCACGCGCATGCAGATGATGAAGTGCAGGTTGGCTGTCGCCGCCTGCTGCGCCTT
>CBIHPL010000093.1:0-9741 GCA_966212005.1 uncultured Asticcacaulis sp. | reverse complement strand
CCTGGCTCGACCAGAGGATGAAACAGGCTCAGACCGCGTCCGCGACAGGATAGGCATCCGTGCCATGTGTCGCCGATTTCCACAGGCTTACTGCGTTTTTCTGATTCACGGGATGAGTCCAATCCGGCAATATCTCTGCCAGCGGCCCCATGACGAAGGCACGCTCATGGGCGCGCGGATGAGGTAGCACAATACTTCCATCATCTAAAACTACGCGGCCATAGGCAATAAGATCGAGGTCCAATACCCGCGGCGCATTACGTTTTTCGCGCACGCGTCCGGCCCTGTGCTCGATATCATGCAACAGATGGAGAAGTGCGACCGGCGAAAGCTCAGTCTCTACCTGTATAACCGCGTTCACATAGGGCGGGTGCGAAGTATCGGGCCAGGCCAGAGACCGCCACAAAGATGAAATTCTGTTAACAAGCAGCCCCCTTTCCTGCAATGTCTTGACAAGCTGCGCAAAAGCTTGCGATGCAGACTGACGCTTAGGGAAAGCAGCGGCAGACGGCAGGTTGGAACCGTAGGCAATGAGAATTGCCGCGTTGCCGTCGTTGTGGTGCCCGGGCGACATATGCGCAATATTCTTTGAAAGCTATTGGAATGAGTTTCTATCCGACGGACCGTATCGCGCTTTTCATCGACGGTGCCAATCTTTATTCCGCCGCCAAGGCGCTGAATTTCGATATCGATTATCGCAAGCTTCTGGACGAGTTCCGTAAGCGCGGCATCCTCATCCGGGCATACTATTACACGGCGCTGGTCGAGGGGGACGATTACTCACCGATTCGCCCACTGGTTGACTGGCTCGACTATAATGGCTTCGCGCTGATCACCAAGACGGCCAAGGAATACGTCGACAGTCAGGGGCGCAAGCGCTGGCGGGGCGACATGGATATAGAGATCGCCTGCGACATGATGGAAATGGCCGAACACGCCGACCACATGGTGCTGTTTTCGGGCGATGGCGATTTTCGCCGGCTGATCGAAGCCGTCCAGCGCAAGGGGGCGCGGGTAACGGTCGTATCAACTGTCAAATCATCGCCGCCCATGACTTCTGATGAACTGCGCCGTCAGGCGGATACGTTTGTTGACCTCTCCGACCTGGCGTCGGTCATCGGCCGCCCACGTCAGCAACAACAAAACAATCCCAAGTTCCCGCAGGACGATTTCGACGACGCGTAATGCGGTCGCCCGCCCCATAATCCCACTATGTGAGCGCTAACCTCACAGTATTGTGGCTTTAAAAATTCGCCTAATACGTGTTATATGCACCGTGGGATTGGCGATGGAGGCAGGAATGCACAGCGTTGATCGGCTTTTCGGACAGGCAGATCAGGCTCGGAGCGACGGACATTACGCAGAGGCACGTGCCAGCCTCGATGCATTGATTCTTATTGCCCGGCGTCAGGCCGATGACGTTCTCCGCGCCCAAGCGCTGGCCGCCAAGGCTCTGGTGGAACGGGACGCGGGTCATTCGGTCGCGGCTGTTCCGCTTTATGAAGAGGCCATCGCCCTTTACCGCCGAACATCGGATGTCATCGCGCTAGCATCTACGCTGCGCAGCCTTGGCGATACCTATCAAATCCGGGAGGATTTCGACGAGGCGTCGTCAAGGTACGAGGAAGCGCTGACCATCTATCGTGCTTTGGACGAAAACGCCGGCGACGAATCGGGCGTGACGCCGCCTGAAGCTCGCCAGGACATCCGTCTTGATGCGCTTCGCCTGCATGAATCGCTGACACAATGCCGGAGCGGATGGGCCTATACCCGCGTGGCGGGATAGTCCGCACGTCCGCCTGGAGCTGATGCGGTCAGGTCGACAATGCCGTCATGCCCTATTATCGTTTCGTCGCGATATTCAGCACAAGCCGCTGCACACTTTTGGCATACCGCTTTAGCCCTTGTCCCGCATCAGCCGCGCCTTGTCGCGCTGCCAGTCGCGCTTGGCTTCGGTCTCGCGCTTGTCGTGGATCTTCTTGCCCTTGGCGAGAGCGACCTCGACCTTCACCAGCCCCTTGTCGTTGAAGTACATCTTCGTCGGGATCATGGTGTAGCCGTCACGCTGCACCGACGCCATTAGCCGGCCGATCTCCTTGCGGTGAAGAAGAAGCTTACGAACGCGGCGCGGCTCATGGTTGAAACGGTTGGCCTTGGAATAGATCGGGATATCGGCATTGACGAGCGCGATTTCATCGCCGTTTTCGATACTGACATAGGACTCGGCGATATTGGCGCGTCCCTGGCGCAGCGACTTGACCTCGGTTCCGGTCAGCATGATACCTGCCTCGATCGGATGTTCGAGGAAGTAGTCGAAGCGTGCCCGCCGGTTGTCGGCGATCACCTTGTAATTGGAAGCGTCTTCGTTAGCCATATGAGGGAGATAGGTTACGCCGGCTCCAGGACAAGGCCCGCCAGCGCCATGGCGTCGTCCACCGACGGACGAACGGCCTGACTGCACGGCGTGATCGGCAGGCGCACCTCCTCGGTGCAAAGCCCTAAGCGGCTCATGGCGTACTTGGTCGGCGAAGGCGATGAATCCGCGAACAACACCTTGTCGAGGGTGATCAGCCTGTCCTGCCACTGGCGCGCCGTCTCAAAGTCGCCCCTTGCGGCGGCGTTGTAGAGGGCGACACAGGCCGCAGGCGCCACATTCGAGGTCACCGAAATGACACCGTGACCGCCGTGCGCCGAATAACCCAGGAAGGTCGGGTCGTCGCCGGAGATGTAGGCAAACGCCTTGTCGATGGCCAGGCGCATATGGCTCAGGCGATCGATATCGCCGGTGGCGTCCTTGATGCCGACGATGTTGGGCAGTTTGGCGAGACGCGCCACCGTGTCGTTGCTCATGTCCACGACTGTGCGGCCGGGGACGTTGTAGAGCAGGACCGGAATCTGAACGGCGTCATTTATCGCCTTGAAATGCTGATAGATTCCCTCTTGGGACGGCTTGTTGTAATAGGGCGCCACGACCAGCACGGCATCGGCGCCGACAGCCTTGGCGTGGTGCGACAGCTCGATCGATTCGGCGGTATTGTTCGACCCGGCGCCGGCGATCACCTTTACTCGGCCGGCGACACGCTCAACGCACAACCTGACGACCTCCTTGTGCTCGTCCAGCGAAAGCGTCGACGTCTCCCCTGTCGTACCGACCGGCACCAAGCCGTGTACGCCCGCGGCGATCTGATGTTCGATCAGTCCTTCGAATGCGGCGTAGTCGACCTCGCCATTGCGAAACGGGGTGACCATGGCGGTAATGACGCCCTTGAATGGCGGGGTTTGCCTTGCGTTACTCATTCCTTAACCAGTCCTGCACACAGTCTTTGCCGCAGACAGCCTTCGCTTGGTCAACGTGATGAAAACGTGATCATTTTGCGCAAGGTGTGTCTTCCGATCATCGCAGATCGGAGATTATATCGAATTTAGCCTTAAGCCCGCCGGGCTTTGGCTGCAATGTCTTTATAAAAAGAAACTATCGCCTATAGTCGGTTAACGATAGGCCTCAGTACAACGCGTAACCAACGGCTAGGGACTAAAACCGGTATGAAGTTATCCTTCTCAGATCGTGTCGAGACGCACGTGGCGATGCCGCGTCCCTTATGGCGCAAGGCCGCGCTTATCCTGACGGTCAGCGCAGCGGGCCTTGTCTGCATGGGGCCTGTGTCGGCGCAGGACGCCCCCTCCACCGTCCCGTCGGCGCAGAACACAATGGCGACGCCCGATACGGCCCAGCCTTACCAGCCATCGCTGATGTCCGCAGAAGACGTCGAAACGCTGGAAAGCGCCCTGGAACTGGTGCGCACCAGGAATTTCGCCGCCGCCGATTCGATGAAGTCATCCTTGAGCAATCCGGTCGCGCGCAAGATCGTCACCTGGGCCATCATCAACAATGACGGCCAGAACATCTACAGTTTCGCGGCCCTTGACGGGGCGCGCCGCGACCTGTGGGGCTGGCCGCGCGAAACCAAGCGTCAGATCGCCGCCGAAAAGATGATCGGCCTGTCCGGCATGACGGGACAGCAGATCGTCGACTGGTTCAACGGTTCGCCACCTGAAACCATCGAAGGCGCTGTTGCCCTGATCAATGCCCAGCAAGCCGTCGGCAACGTCGAGGAAGCCTCGCAGCTGGCCAAGACCTGGTGGCGCACCAGGACGTTCGACACGATGGCGCAGGCCAATTTCCAGCAGGCCTTCGGCCGTTACCTGACCCAGGACGACACTATCGCCCGCGTCAACTGCCTGCTCATCAACACGCAGCAGGGGTCGAGCCAGGCGATCCGCGACCTGCTGCCCAGCGTCAACGAACACACTCGCGCCGTCGCCAATGCAGCGCTGGCCATGCGTACGGGCGCCGCCGGCAGCGATGCGCTTTATACCTCTGCCCTGGCATTCGATCCGCGCAACAAGGCCCTGGCCTTCGCCCGCGCCAAGTACCTGTCGGGCAAGGGGCTTGAACCGCTCGGCTATCCGATCCTGGCAGACCTGCCCCCGGCCTCGATGAGCCCGGAGGCCGCAAGCCAGCTTTACGCCCTGCGCCTGGCCTACTTCAAATCGGCGCTCAAGGCCCGTGATTATCGTTCGGCTTACAACGCCATGAAGGGCGGCGGCTTCGAGCCCGGAGAAAGCAAGGCCGAGGCCGAGTTTTTTGCGGGCTGGATGGCGCTTCTGAAGCTCAACGACACCAATGCGGCGATCGAGCACTTCCATAATCTGGCGACCGCCGGCACGTCGCCGATCACCCAGGGGCGCGCGAACTACTGGCTTGGCCGCGCCTATGAAGCGCGCAACAATCCCGGTCTCAACGGCATCAATCCTGACAGCACCGAGGCCGGGAAATACTACGCCAAGGGCGGTCAGTATATCTACGCCTTCTACGGTCAGCTGGCAGCGGAAAAGGCAGGCATCAAGACCATCACCATCGGCAAGGACCCTGTCCCGACCGCGGCCGACCGCCAGCGCTTCGAAAGCCGGGATACCATCCGCGCCGCACGAATCCTGGCCAGTACGGGACAGATCGACATGTTCCGCCAGATCGTTCTCGCGACCAGTCTTGTCCTGCCCAATGCCGAGGAAGAGGCGCTGCTGGTCGACCTGACCGCCCGTTACGACACGCAGTTCATGGCCATGAAGGTGGCGCGCAATTCGATGCAGCGCGGCTTCTACCTGCCCGAACGCGCCTACCCCTTGCGCGCCGTGCCAGACGTGCCCTCGCCGGAAAAGGCGTTCGTGCTGGCTATCACCCGTCAGGAATCGGGCTTCGATCCCAAGGTGCGCAGCCACGCCAATGCGCGTGGCATGATGCAGCTTATTCCGTCAACGGCCAAGGCCGTCGCGCGACGTCTGGGCGCAAGCTACAATGATTCAAGGCTTTATGAGCCGGACTTCAACATGTCTCTCGGCGCCTATCACCTGGGCGAACTGGTGACGCGGTTCGACGGTTCATACATCATGGCCGCCGCCAGCTACAATGCCGGCCCCAGCCGTATGAGCAAATGGGTCGCCGACTGCGGCGATCCCCGTGGCCCCAATGGTGATCCGCTCAGCTTCATCGAGTGCCATCCGTTCAACGAAACGCGCAACTACATGATGCGGGTGACCGAAAACGTCCACGTCTATCGCGCCCGTCTGGCCGGCGGGAGCGCAGCCCTGACGCCGTGGGCCGATGTTCAGCGCGGACTGCCCGCCCCGATCATCAATACACCGGATGACGGCGAAACCGGAACCCTCGGTGGCGACGGCGACGGCCCCATGAGCTATCTGGACTATCAGAAAGCCGAGGCTCAGAACGCAGCGCTGGCCGCCAGCTTGGCCCAAGTCGCGGCAGCCGAGCCGGAAAAGCCCAAGGCGACCGCCAAGAGCACCAAGGCCAAGGCGAAAAAGGCCAAGACCAAGAAGGCGACTGCCAAGAAGACGAAAAAGAAAAAGCGGAACGACTAACGCGCTAAACGAGGGTTTTGACGAATTTAGATTACGTTCCTCCCTTCCGTCATTTGCTGAGCAAATGACGGAAGGAGGCCTAATGTCGCAATGCTCTAAATCATCGGTGCGGCAGCGAGTTGCAGATGCAGGGCGCCGTCGCGCCGAACCAGCTCTCCCGACAGATTAAAGACATCACGCAAGGTTCCGCCGTTAAAGACGTTTTCCGGCGGACCGCTCGCGGCAATATGGCCGTCACGCAGCAGAACAACATTGTCCGCGAACTGGGCCGCCAGCGGCAAATCGTGCAGGCTGACGATGACAATTGCGCCCTCGGCCGCCTTTTCCTGAAGCCGGATAAGGACTTGCCGCTGCCAGGCCGGGTCGAGCGCGGTCAGGGGTTCGTCGAGCAGGTAGACGCCTGCACGGCCGGCCAGCACCCGCGCCAGCAGGACACGCGCCCTCTGCCCGCCCGACAGGCTGAACACGCCGCGATCGGAAACGTCTTTCAGGCCTAGCGCAGTCAATTCCTCGTATGCCCGCTGTCGCGCCGTTTCAGGCGTCAGGTGCGAGGCGCCGAGTGCCGCGACGTCAACCGCCGGCAGATCCCAGGCAATCGTCCGCTCCTGAGGCATATAGGCGATATGTTCGGCGCGCTTCTGGAGCGACATGCGGGCGACGTCCGTGCCGTCCAGCGAAACATTTCCGGTATTTACCGGCAACAGCCTCGCCATGGCCTTGAGCAGGGTCGACTTGCCCGCACCGTTGGGGCCTGCCAGAACATGTAATTGCCCGGGTGCAAACACCGTTGAAATGCGGTCAAGAACCAGCGCCTCACCAAGTTGCACGCTTATCAGGTTGAGTTTCAGGCTCATGCTCTAGTCCTGCATCCAGCTGCGCGCGCTTTTCCACGCAATTACGGCAAACAACGGCGCGCCGATCAGTGACGTCAGAACGCCCAGCCGGATATCGCCCGATGCCGGCAAGACCCGCGTCAGTCCGTCGGCGATCAGGACCATAACCCCGCCGGTAAGGGCCGACGGCCATATCAGGCGAAACGGATCCTTGACCCCCATGGCGCGGACGAAATGCGGCGCGGCCAGGCCGACAAAGCCGATAACGCCTGCCACCGCGACGGCAAGCCCTGACAATATGCCGGCGGCGAGGATAACGACCTGTCCCAGCCGCGCCATGTCGATACCCATCGAGCGCGCGGTTTCATCGCCAAGCGTCAGAAAGCGCAAGCCCTTTCCGAGCTTCCAACTCAGCACGCAGGCGAGACCAAGGCCGGCGATACACAAGCCCGCGTCTTCCCACGTCCGGTTTTCGACGGAGCCCATGGTCCAGCCGAGGATTTCCGCCGTCGTCACCGGCGACGGCGACAGGTTGAAAACCAGCGCCATCAACGCGCCGCACAGGGCCGTCAGGCCGACTCCAAGCAGGATCAAGGATTGCCGTTGCGGAAAACGCGCCGTGAACAGCAAAAGCACCGCGGCGATGATAACGGCGCCGACAAGTGCGAAACCTTCGACAGCAAACGGTACCAGCCCCAGTCCAAGGACGATCGCCAGCGCCGCGCCCAAACCCGCGCCGGACGAAACGCCCAATATTCCTGGCTCGGCCAAAGGGTTGCGCAGCAGGCCCTGCATCAGTGCGCCGCTCATGCCCAGCATGGCGCCGACCGCGAAGGCCGTAACGTTGCGTGGCAGACGGATGTCCCACACGATCTGCGCGGGCAAGGAGCCCGGTCGAGTGACGGCATCGATCCAAAGGCGCAGCGGCATGGGCACGTCGCCAAACAGCAGCAGGAGCGCGATCAGCACCACGGCCGCGGCAGCAAGTGACAGGTTAAGGGTGCGTGCCGAAAGATGCATGGCCTACCTTATCGTCGTCTGTGAAAGGGCCTGCAGATCGTAAGCGGCATACCAGGCGCTGCAGGATATGGCCGTGGCCGGCATGGTAAAATGCGGGGTCGTTTCAATAGCCCTGCGGACCAGAGGATGCCGCCCGGGCACGCGGCGCATGGCATAGCGGTCGTCATAGAAACCGAGCGCGAACACGTCCGGCTTGAGGCTCAGCAGGACCTCTGGCGACAGGAAATAAAAGCCTTTGGTCTGACTTTCCATACGGAAGGATAGTCGCGTCAGCACGTCGCCGATGAAGGTGTCCGGCCCGGCGCTATAGCCACCCGGCGTGTAATAAAGCACCGTGCGTCCCAGACCGATCGGGCGGATGGCGTTCATCGCCGCATGGAAACGCTGGGCCTCGGCTCGGACAGTCTGCCCCTGCCCCAGTTCCGCACCGATGCGAAAAAGCTCACCCTCAGCCTGATCCAAATTCTGCAAATCATTTATTGTTATGACTTTTATGCCGCTCTTCACGAGGCGATCGAGCAGCTTATGGTCACCTCCCCAGGTCCGCACCACGACGTCTGGCGCCAGGGCCAGGACGGCTTCGCTCTTGGCGGGCACACGGCGCAAACCCTTGGCGCGGTCACGGTAAAACGACTCGGGCAATTGTGCGCGCATCGATACCCCGGCGATCTGATCGCGCGGCACAAGCCCCAGCACATACTGATCAGCGCACATATCGAGCGATACAACGCGTGGCGCGGCCACGGCCTGTGACGCCCAAAGCATCGCCAACGCAGCCATCCAGCCCGAATATCGCGACGCCCTTGCCAACACCGAACCCAATTCCCCTATCAATCCCATCCCCGAAAGAGACAGGAGAAAGCTTCCATTTCCATTAAGCCGAACGCGCTTTCGCCCCGTCTACCCTTTGACGGATGTAACAAGCAAGTCGCGTGCCTGACGGCGATAAGGACTTTACGCCGGCGCGGCAGGCGACTATGCCCAAGCCATGATTATCACCGATACCGCCACCACTCTGCGCACGCGTGCCTGGGCCGACTATGCGCTCATCGATTCCGGCGACGGCAAGAAGCTGGAACGCTATGGCGACTACCTAGTCGTGCGCCCCGAGCCGCAGTGCTGGTGGGCGCCGAAGTATCCGGAGCTGTGGACCAAGGTCGACGCGACCTTCGATCCCGCCGGCGACGAAGACGAAGGCCGCTGGGCGTTCAATCGCAAGCCGGCAGAACAATGGGCGCTGTCGTGGCGCGACGTCCGCTTTTATGGCCGCTTCACCAGCTTCCGTCACCTCGCTTTCTTTCCGGAACAGGCCGCCAACTGGGAATGGCAATCGGCCGCGCTGAAGGCCCGTCCCGGCGCACGCGTTTTAAACCTTTTCGGCTATACCGGCGTCGCCAGTTTGGCAGCGGCCGCGGCAGGGGCAAAAGTCACCCACGTCGATGCCTCGAAGAAGGCGATAGGCTGGGCGCGCGACAACGCCGTCCTGTCGGAAATGGCCGACGCGCCCATCCGCTGGATCTGCGAGGATGCCAGAAAGTATGTACAGCGCGAAGTCAAGCGCGGCTCGAAATACGAAGCCATCATCCTAGACCCGCCGAAATACGGACGCGGGCCCACCGGCGAAGTCTGGCGTTTGTTCGAAGACCTGCCGGAGATGATCCATCTCTGCGCGCAACTGCTGTCGGACGACGCAGCCTTCCTGCTGCTCAACGCCTATGCGGCGCGCGTTTCCGGCCCCGCCCTGGCGCACCTGCTGGCCGAGGCGGTCGGCCCTTCGCGCGGCGGCACAGTCGACCACGGCGAACTGACGCTGATAGAGGAGTCCAGACCGCCCAAGGGTGTCAAACCGTCGGCGATCCAGCCGCGGGAAATCGGCCTGTCGTTCTTTGCGCGGTGGCAGCGATGATCAAGCAGATCACCTCGCTGACCAACCAGACGGTCAAGGACATCC
>CBIHPL010000092.1:0-9766 GCA_966212005.1 uncultured Asticcacaulis sp. | reverse complement strand
TCAAGCTGATCGAACAGCCGCTCAAGGTATCCGAAGACGAACAATTGCTGGGCTTCGACAGCCCTGTGCCGTTGTGCGCCGACGAAAGCCTGCACGACCGATCGGAGCTGGCGCGCTGCGCGCGGCTCTATAATTGCGTCAATATCAAGCTCGACAAGACCGGCGGTCTGACCGAAGCCCTGGCCCTGAAGGCCGAAGCGAAAGCGGCGGGTTTGGAAATCATGGTCGGCTGCATGGTCGCGACTTCGCTCAGCATGGCGCCGGCGATGCTGGTGGCGCAAGGGGCGGACTTTGTCGATCTCGACGGGCCGCTGCTGCTGGCGCGCGACCGCGACCATGGCCTGGAGGTGACCGGCTCAATCCTCCACCCGCCGACTCCGGAATTATGGGGCTAGCCGCGTCCGCAACCGGTAAAGTCTGACCGCGCACAACAGCCCCACCGTCGCCAGCCCCGCCATAACGCCATAGCCATGCAGACCGAAATGCGCATAGGCCATACCCGAGGCCAGGGTCCCAAGCCCCATCATTACGCCATTGGAATAGGCGGCGTTGATGGTCTGGGCCAGGCCTTCGTAACCCCTGGGCGTCAGGCGATAGACCAGTTCGAGCCCAGCCATGTAGGTCGCCGCGAAGCTGAAGATATGCAGCAGTTGCGACGCCGCCAGAATCCATAACGGGGCATCCCACATCATCAGGCACCAGCGGAAGACTGTGACCGTGGCCGCCAGCAGGATCATCCGCCATGGTCCCATCAGCCTGCGAAAACGCTCGCCCAGCATCATATAGACGATTTCGCCGATCACGCCGATGGCCCACAGATAGCCGCACCATACCGGTGACAGGCCGCGGTCCTTCCAGATCAGGGTCGAGAACGCATAGTAGAAGCTGTGCGAGGCCTGAAGGCAGGCAATGGCCATGAACAGCCACGCCAGGCCTGGTGTCGCCAGCAAGGTCTTCAGCCGCGCGAAGCCGGACACCTGAGCTTCGGCCGTCAGGTGGCCGCGGTCCTGACGCGGTTCCGGCGGCAGGACAATACGGCCGAGTATGGCCATGAGGCCAACGGCGCAGACCACCCAGAACAGTATGATGTCAGGCGGCAGCACCAGCAGCAGCCAGCCCATGACGACGTCGGCAACGATGAAAGCGAATGAGCCCACCGAACGCGGCAGGGCATAGGTAAAGTTGTGGCTGCGCGACAGTTGCAGGGTCATGGAATCGAGCATCGGACTGATGCTGGTCGAACAGGTGTAGGCACAGGCATAAAGAATGAGAAAAGCCAGAAAGCGCCACGGCCCATAGAGATCACCGAGACCCATCAATGCATAGAACAGGCAGGCAGCGACAGCCAGCCAGACCATCGGCGTGCGGTAGAGCGTGAAGCGGTCGGCCCACAGTCCGCTTAACGGGCCGCTTAAAGACCGCAACAGCAGCGGCACCGCCAGGATGACGCCGATCTGTTGGGCGGTAATCCCTTGATCACGCAACCATACCGGCATGTACGGCAGGTTCGCCCCCGTCATGGAGAACAGCAGCACATAGAAGCCTGCCTGGCGAACTGGTGTCGTCAGTAACGGGTTCGGCGGATTGGGGGTTGTGGCGGCGGCCATTTGCGGCGTAAACTTTGAAACACTCTGGGTGCGCCGCTTATTTCTTAAAGATCATGATCGATTCTGTAAATTCTTCCGTCACTTCGAAAGCCCGGTCCGGTGCCGCTCCGCGGGGCCTTTATCCCGACATAGAACCGTATGATACCGGCCACCTGGCGGTCGGCGGCAAGCACAAAATCTATTACGAACAATGCGGTAACCCAGCAGGCATCCCGGTTGTGGTCCTGCATGGCGGCCCCGGCGGCGGCATCTCGGCCAACCTGCGCTCCTATTTCAATCCCGATGGCTATCGTATCATCCTGTTCGACCAGCGCGGTTGCGGGAAGTCGACACCGCATGCGTCAGAAGACGTGTCGCTGGAAGACAACACGACCTGGCATCTGGTCTCCGACATCGAAGCCCTTCGCGAAAAGCTGGGGGTCAGGCAATGGGTGGTGTTCGGCGGGTCCTGGGGTTCGACCCTGGCCCTGGCATATGGACTGAAGCACACCGACAAGGTGCTGGGCCTGATCCTGCGCGGAATCTTCCTGGTACGTAAATCCGAGCTCGACTGGTTCTATCAGGAAGGCGCCAGCCACATCTATCCCGATGTCTGGGAGCGGTTCATCGCGCCTATACCCGAAGCGGAACGCGGCGACCTGCTGAACGCCTATATCACACGCCTGAACGGCAACGACAAGGCAGTGCAGCGCGCATGTGCACTCGCCTGGAGCGGCTGGGAAGGCGACACCCTGTCGATCGAGGGGCCGTCGGAGGCCGGGTCCAAATTCTCGGATCCCGATTTCGCCATCGCCTTTGCCCGCATCGAGTCGTGGTATTTCAAGAATGGCGGCTTCTTCGAAACCGACAACTGGATTCTCGAAAATATCCGCCGGCTCAAGGACGTGCCGGCCTGGATCATCCAGGGCCGCTACGACGTCGTCACGCCGATGACGACGGCGTGGGAACTGCACAAGGCGTGGCCGGAGGCGCGGTTCAACCTGGTCAAAAAAGCGGGGCATTCGTCGAGCGACGACGGCATCCTGCACGGCCTGGTCGCCGCGGCCGACGAAGCCCTGGCCTTGCTCGCAAAATAACCTTTACGCTGAGGGCAAAAAGCCACACACGGTTGACCTTCTCCCGTTCGGCGAACACCGGTCTTGCCGTATGGTTAATTCTGGTTAAGGTATCGGCGAGCGCAGGTATGGCCGGCATTCGGGGCAAACGACGGACGCGCTCGCCGGGGGTTGCGTGGGAAGTTTGTTGCCAGAATCGCTGGACGTGGCGGCGGGGCTTGTCTTCGTCTACCTGTTCATGAGCGTGCTTGCGACCGTGGCACGCGAAGCCTTCGAAGGCTTTATGAAGCGCCGTTCCCGCAACCTCGAAAAGGGTCTGATTGAACTGCTGTGCGACCAGCCGGCGGAAAAGAAGACCCCCAGAGGCAAGGGCGCCAAAAAGATCGAGGGCTACGAAGTTCTCCAGTCCTTCTATGACCACCCGCTGATCATGTCGCTTTACCGCGGCCGCTATACCATTCCGCCAAAGCGCAACTTCCTGCAGGGCCGTTCCATGCCCTCCTATGTGCCGAGTTCGCATTTCGCCTATGTCATCCTCGACATGCTGTCGGAACGCGGCGGCTTAGGGACGGATCAGGGCGTCAACCTTTCCGCCGTCATGGAAGGATCGCGTCAGTTGGGCAATCCGCGCCTGGCCCGCATGATCCAGTTTGCCGTAAGCAATGCCGGCGGCGATGTCGACAAGGCCCGGCAGTTCCTGGAAAACTGGTTCAACGCCACCATGGACCGCGTCACCGGCTGGTATCGGCTCGAGACCCAGACTTTTCTGTTCTGGGTCAGCCTGGCGGCCTGCGTTCTGCTGAACGTCAATACGGTCGTCATCGCCGACGCCCTTTACCGCAGTCCCACCTTGCGCAAGGGCGTCGAAGTCGCTGCCGAGACCTATTACCAAAAGCACGCCGCCGGCCAGCTGCAGACCGGTGAATTGCAGACGCTCAGCAACAACCCGCTGAACGAGCTTGGCTTGCCGCTCGGCTGGACGCAGCAGACGCGCGACGCCATGGCGCGGCTGTTCGCGCGCGAGGAGGCCCGCGCCGCCGAGCCGCAAGCGGTTGCCCTGCTTCAAGTCACCGCCAGGGATGAAAAGAGCTGGACCGGACAGCTTGCTGCATCGGTCAACGGCGCGTGGCAGGAGGTCGTCAACTTCTACTACGGCACGCCCGGGCTGGGCGACAACACGCTGTTCAATTTCCTGCCGTTCGTCTCGCTGATCATGGGCTGGGTGATGACGGCGTTCGCCGTGACCCTGGGCGCCCCCTTCTGGTTCGACGTGTTGAGCAAGCTGATGGTCGTGCGTTCGACCTTCAAACCAGGCGGCGGCAATAAGCCAGGCACGCAGGATACGGTGTCCGGACTGGCCGCGCTGGCAGCCACCCTGGTTCCGCCACAGCCGGTGATCCAGGAAAGCAAGCCGTTCCTGAACTATACGCCGGGCAATACCCAGGCGGCCGTCGTGCTTCAGGACGACCTGCCGGCTGACCCCAACCAGCGCCCGCGCGATGCATGACCGGCGCGCGCCATGGCGATTATAACTCCTGAACATCTTCTGGTCCTGGCGCCCACGACCCGGCGGGCGGCGGAATATGCGCCGGCGCTCGATGCGGTACTGGAACGCGCCGGAATTACGACGCCCTTGCGCGTGGCGCATTTCATGGCCCAGCTTTGCCATGAATCCGGCGGATTCCGCGCATTGGTGGAGAACCTGAACTACCGCCCCGAAACCCTGATGGCCGTATTCAAGAAACGGGTGCCGACGATCGAGCAGGCCACCGCCCTGGTCAATGCCGGCAAGGACGCGATTGCTGAACACATCTATGGTGGCCGGCTGGGCAATGTTAATCCCGGCGACGGAGCCCGGTTCATCGGCCGTGGCTTCATCATGGTCACCGGCCGCACCAACTATGAACTGTGCGGCGCTCGAATTGGCCAGCCGCTGACCGAACGGCCGGAATTGCTGGAGCAGCCGGCCATCGCCGCCCTGGCGTCCGCGGCCTTCTGGCAGATGAACAATCTCAACGCTGCCGCCGATGCCGATGATGTCAACCTGGTGACGCGCCTGATCAATGGCGGTGACAACGGCCTGGCGGAACGCAGGGTCCTGACCGGCAAGGCCAAAGCCATTTACCTGCCTGCCCCTGTGGGCCTGCCGCCGGCGCCCCCGGCAACGCCGACGTCGATCGCCCTGCCCGCCGGGGCCTTGAGCCGCTACTTCACGCTGGACGAGCTGACCTTTTCCGATACGGCGGTGCGCCAGCAGATCGACAACACGCCTTCGCCGATCATTCTCGAAAAGCTGCGGGAGACGGCCACCCAGATGGATGCGGTTCGCGAGCTTCTGGGCCAGCCTGTCACGGTGACCAGCGGCTACCGCAGTCCTGCGCTGAATGCCGTCATCCATGGCTCACCGACCAGCGCGCACATGTCGGGCAAGGCGGTCGATTTCGTCAGCCGCAAGTTCGGCTCGCCACTCGATATCTGCCGCAAGATCGCCGCCAGCGACATCCGCTTCGATCAGCTGATTCAGGAAGGCACATGGGTGCACATCTCGTTCGACCCGCGCATGCGCCGCGAGGTCAAGACCGCCGACTTCTCGGGCGGAACGGTTACCTATAGCTCTGGACTGTAGGTAAGCACGAAACCCCACCACCACATCTCATCGCCATCGGTCGATGGCTCATTCGTGCGGTCCTAGCCGGAAATTCGGAGCCTTGAGGCGAGTGCTAGCCGGCTAGCGCCGCAGGTACATGAAGTACCTGCAAGCGACGACTGCGACGCAACGGCGGCACGGGCCGTCCCGCAAGGATGCGGATTTCCCTATTCGAAGCGGGCGAAGATGGACTGCTGCCGAGGTAGCTCCTGATAGCGGTGCACGCGTACACCCAGGATGAGACCGAAACCGGTCATGACGGTCAGCATGACAGACCCGCCGTAGGACACCATGGCCATCGGAATCCCCACGACCGGCGCCAGCCCCATCACCATGGCGCCATTGATGAGCACATAGAGCGCGAATGTCGCGGTCGTCCCCGCGGCGGCCAGGCGGCCGAAGTGCGAGTGCGACACCGAGGCCATGCGGAGCGACATGAAGATCAGGGCGCCTGCCAGGGCAAAGACGGCAAAACCACCGGCGAAGCCCAGTTCCTCACACACCCCGGCCATGATGAAGTCGGTGTGCTTTTCCGGCAGGAAGTTAAGCTGCGATTGCGAACCCAACCCCAGCCCCTTGCCCAGCAAACCACCGGAACCCATGGCGATCTTGGACTGGAGAATGTGATAGCCCGTGCCGGATGGATCGGCTTCGGGGTTCAAAAAGGTGAGGATGCGATTGCGCTGATAGTCGTGCAGTATGTACTGGAAGGCGATCGGCACCATGACCACGGCGCCCGCCGCGGCTGTGGCGATGATCTTCCAGTTGAGTCCGGCCAGGATCATGACGGCCGCACCGGTAAAGGAGATGAGCAGCGCAGTGCCAAGATCGGGCTGGTGCATGACAAGTCCGGATGGAACGGCGATCATCAACGTCGGAATGATCAGTTTCCATGAGAAGTTCGCGTCTTTCGCCGACGCCTCGTGATAGAAGCGCGCCAGGCCCAGCACGATGGCCAGCTTCATGAATTCCGATGGCTGGAAGCTGAAACTGCCGATTTCCAGCCAGCGCTGGGCGCCCATGCGGACATCGCCGACCGCTTCGACGGCAATCAGCAACAAGAGCGATACGGCATAAAAGGGATAACAGATCCACAGCCAGACGCGCAGGTCCACCAGAGCCAGACACAGCGTCAGGACAAGACAGATGCTGAAGACGATCAGCTGTTTGTAGGCCCAGGGTTCCCAGCTCATGCCGCCGGCGCTGTATTGCAGCAGCATGCCGATGCTGGCCAGGGCGATCAGGCAGATGACGAACACCCAGTTGATCTGCAGAATCTTGGAGTCGTAGCGTTCGCGCTGACCAGGACGGGAAAGGGCTGAATCGACCATCTTTAACTCCTAATCCGCACGCGCGGCGGGATCGACAGGCACATCGACTTCGGCGCCGGCCGACGCCGACGCGTCCGCGTTCAATTTTCCGGTATCGATCGCGGTGTTTACCGGGCCGGTGATACGCTTGCGTATTTCCGGATCCTTGATCAGCGCCAGACGCATGATTTCGCGGGCCTTGGGCGCTGCGAACCGTCCACCGGCGACGCCGTGCTGGACGACGACAGCCAGACCGTATTTCGGCTGGTCGACCGGCGCATAACAGACGAACAGGCCGTGGTCCTTGAACTTCCACTCGTTCGCCTTGCGGATACCGGTCTTGTCGTAGCCGCGCACCTGCGCCGTGCCGGTCTTGCCGGCCATGTGGATGTTGGGGCCGAGGTCGAGCTGGGATTGACGATAGGCCGTGCCATCGGCGTCGTTCGACACGCGGTTCATGCCATCGCGGATAATCGCCAGGTGGGCTTCCGGGATCTCGATCGTCTTGAACTTCGACATGTGATCTTCGAGTTCCGGGCCAATCTTGTTGACCAGATAAGGTTCGACCGCCTTCTTGCCATTGGCGATCCGCGAGACATAGGTCGCCAGCTGAATCGGCGAAACCAGCGTCATGCCCTGGCCGATGGCGGCGGACAGGGTTTCACCCGGGTGCCAGACGGGGTCCTTTTTGCGGTACTTGCGGACATATTCCTGATCCGGCAGCAGCCCCTTCTTCTGGCCCTCGATACCAAGGTCCGGATAGATGTGCTCCAACCCCAGCTTGCGGCCGGTGCGGGCAATGCGGTCGATACCGGCGCGATTGCACATGGCGTAGAAGTAGACGTCGCACGAATGCTTGATTGCGCCGACCATGTCGACCGAGCCATGACCTCCCGGTTTCCAGCAGGCGAAGCGGCGGCCAAAATAAAAGGCTCCACTGCAGTGGACCCGCTCGGCCGGGTTGATACCGGCATCCAGCAGCGCCAGGGCGGTATTCATCTTGAAGGTCGAACCCGGCGCATAGGTCGAGTTGACCGCCTTGTCGAGCAAGGGCAGGCGCTCATAATCGGCCAGCAACCTGTAGGCGTCGGATGGAATGCCGGAAACGAACAGGTTCGGGTCGAACGCCGGCGTCGACGTCATGCACAGGACTTCGCCAGTCTGGACATTCATCATGACGGCGGAGCCGGAGTCCTCGCCGAAGACTTCCAGGGCGCGCATCTGGATATCGGCGTCGAGCGTCAGGGTAATGTCCTTGCCCGCGACCGGAGGGATCAGGCCCGCCGGATCTTCGGCCACCACCTGGCCTTCGGCGTCCACCTCAACCTTGCGCCCGCCGGCCTTGCCTCGCAGATAACCGTCGTAGGAACGTTCGATCCCCGTCTTGCCAATGCGGAAGGACGGGTGGCGCAGCAGCTTGTCTTCTTCTTCGGTATAGTCCGGCCGTGCCTTTTCGCGCTTCAGGTCGGTCGCATTGATCTTGGAGACGTAACCGACGACGTGGCTGAATGCGCCGCCGTAATGATAGACGCGCAACTGATCCATGTCGGCGACGACGCCAGGAATGTCGTTGGCGTACAGGCTGACGCGGGAAAAATCCTCCCAGCTCAGGTCCGACGCGATAATGGTCGGGACGAAACGCTGGTTCTGGTTCAGGTCGCGCAGGATTCGCCGGCGCGCAGCTGCCGTCTGGGGCAGGATATAGGTCACCTCAGCCAGCGTATCGTCGATATTCTTGACTTCATTGCTTTCGATCATCACCCGGAAGGACGGGCGGTTGCCTGCGATGACCTTGCCGTTGCGATCGAGGATGTCACCGCGCGGCGGCGGGATCAGGCGGAAATTGTACTGATTGGCGGCCGACAGCTTTTGATACTTGCCGCCTTGCAGGACCTGAAGGTGCGCCAGCCGGCCGGTCAGGGCGAACAGGCCAAACGCGACGACCCCGCCCAGGATGAAGATACGGCGGTGGAACGCACCCTGGCGCTCGTTGACATCGGTAAAGACGATTGACGGTTCAGCCATATCCTTACCCGAAACGAACGTCTGCATGGACGTACTTGTCCAGCATATAGGGCACGACAGGGAACAGGAGGGTCGTGGCGATAAGTTGTTCCGCGACGCCGATCAGGCGGACAATCGAACCTGTGTCGAGCGCGATCAGGGTGACGCCCATGCCGAAGAAGACGACTTCTGTCACCAGGTAGATTCCGAACACGACGCGCCAGTCCTGGCCGGCGACATAGCTGCGTACGGTCACCAGCACACCGTAAACCAGCATCAGCGTCAGGGTGTAGAATCCGAGCGGCGCCGACCAGTAAACATCGAGAAAAAGCCCGAGGGCCGCCAGCACAAGCGGCGCCAGGTAGGACGGGCGCACCAGGGGCCAGACAAAGGCCAGGACCAGTGGAGTGATGGGTTCCGGCAGATGCAGGCCAAAGATGCGGATCGGTGTCGCCAGGACGATGGTCAGGGCAAGCGCCACAAGCGCCGGCATGAACAGCCATTCCCACGGCCCGATGACACGCGACGCCATTCCTCCGCGCAGGTTCCGGCTGATGGTCGCCTTTTTGGGGCGCTGCCTGAACAAACCCCGGTCAAGCGGCGCTTTCATCAGTTCGCGCCTCCGGCCGGCGTTTGGCCAGGTGTCTGGGAGGGCGGCGTGAACGGCCGCAATTCGGTCTGCGGCGCCGGCTGGGATGAAGCCGAGGCGGAGGCTGAGGACGGACGCGGCCTGGAGGCGACCGGACGCGGCGCGGCGGACCGCGCCGTGCCACTGGAAGAGGAAGAAGAGGAAGACGACGCCGAAACGGGCGCAGACGAGCCGGCCGACGCGCTCGCACCGGTGGCCGGCGCGGCGGCGGAACTTACCGCCGGCAAGGCGGGCGGCGGCAATAGGTCGCTGACGGGCGGGGTCTTAAGCAACTGATCGGCGTCCGGAAGCCGTGAAAAATCCTTGAACATCAGTACTTTGACGAAATCGATCGGTGCGCGGTCGGCATAGAGACGAACACGCCAGACGCCATCGACACCCTGATCGGCTTCACCGACCGGCAATCCGCGCGGAAAGATGCCGCCATCCCCAGAGGTCAGGATTTGGTCACCCTTCTTGATGACGTTCTTGCCGCGGATGAACTCCAGCTTGGG
>CBIHPL010000091.1:0-9838 GCA_966212005.1 uncultured Asticcacaulis sp. | reverse complement strand
CGCCGGCAGGGCCGAGATCAATATCGGCGGTTCCGGTGACGTCACGGGCGGCAACACGCGGGACCTGACCGTCAATATCGGCGGCTCGGGCAATTTCAAGGCAAGGTCGGTGGCGGCGCTTGAAGCCAATATCGGTGGTAACGGCGACATTGAGCTGGCGAAGATCAATGGCCCTGCCGAAGTCAATATCGGCGGATCGGGCAATGTGGCCGTAACCGAAGGCTTCATGCCCAAGCTGGAAGTCAACATCGCCGGCTCAGGTGACGTCCGCTTCGGCGGCGAGGCCAAGGATGTCGAGGTGAATATCGTCGGCTCAGGCGATGTCCGCGTCAAGAAGGTGTCGGGCAACATCTCACGTTCGATCATGGGCTCTGGCAACGTTATCGTCGGCCAATAAGGCCAGGCGCCACCTTCCTCCGGTGATCGGCATCCGGCCTATCACCGGAAGAGCTGAAGCACCCACGATTGCGACTGGTTGGCCATGGACAGAGCCTGGATCGCTAGTTGCTGCTTGATCTGCAGCGACTGAAGCCTTGCCGCTTCGACGGCCATGTCGGCGTCGACAAGCCGGCCGATGCCCTCGACCATCTTGTCCTGCAGCTTGTCTATAAAGGTCTGGTGCCGCTCGATCGACTTGGACGAGGTGCCGAGCTTCGACAGTGCGGCCGAGACATTGTTTATGGACGTGTCTATCGTCGAGATCATGTTCTGGGCAGCGGTCGCCGTCGTAAAGGTCGCGGCCGCCGACAGGGTGATGATTGGCCCGCCCAGCGACATGTTCTGGGCCGTCACGGTCATGCGGCTGGTGCCTTGAGCGTTGGCCAGGGCCGAGATCGAGCCCCTTGAACCGTTCAACAGATTGATGCCGTTGAAGCTGGCGTTCTGCAGCGCCTTGGTGATCTGGTCGCGGATCGAATTGAAGTCGTTTTTCAGGGCGTTGCGCGCTGTCGTATCCAGCGATGTATCCGACGCGGCCAGCGCCTTTTCCTTGAGCTCCGTCAGCATGTCCGAGATCGACTCGCCGGCCGAAAGGGCGACGTCGACGGCGGAGGTGGTGCGGGACAGCGAGCCTTTGACGACGTCGAGCGCGCTGACTTCGGCGCGCTGTGTCTGGGCGATGGCCCAAACGGCCGGATCATCCTTGGCGCTGGCGACCTTCAGGCCCGTGGAGATGCGGTTCTGCGTCGTCATCAATTGCGAGTTGATGGCGTTGAGATTCTGCAGGGCGATCATCGCCCCGACATTGGTATTGATGGAAGACATCTTTGCTGTCTCTCCAACTCCGTTTATCCCGGCAACGTTCTGTCGACGGAGGCATAGGCCAGACTGTTAGTATGTCAGCGATTGCTTAATGGTATTTGAACACAGGCGCCGAATTACGAATATTGCGAAAACTGCGATCCGGTTTGACAAAGCCGTTTTGCCCGGTAGAGATAATTTGTCCGACATAACGGGCCGCGGCCTTGCCGGTCATGATATAAAGCTCCGAAACGCCACCCTGAACATTTCCCAGAGTCCGACATGCCCAATTCGATCCATGCCTTTTCGCGCCGAAACCTACTTACCGCTGCAGCCGGCACCGGTGTGATCGCCGCAACGGGCGCGGGACTGGTCCTGCCGGCGCACGCCAAGGGCAAGACAAAAATGAAGCCGATCGTTAATCCTCTCGTCCTGCAGCGCGCCGATCCGCAGATATTCCGCCACAGCGACAGCTATTATTACATGATGGCTTCGGTGCCGGAATACGACCGCCTGGCGATCCGACGCTCCAGGACCCTGGCCGGCCTTAAGGACGCCGAAGAGATCGTCGTGTGGCGACGCCCGGTCGAGGGCAAGATGGGCGGCTACATATGGGCGCCCGAACTCCATCATTTCGACGGCCAGTGGCATATCTATTTCGCCGCCGGCGACAGCGACGAAAAGTTCCACATCCGCACCTACGTCCTTAGCAGCAGGGACGCCAATCCTTTGACGGGCCAGTGGAGCCTGACCGGCCAGCTCGAGACGCCGTGGGACACGTTTACGCTCGACTCGACCGTGTTCGAACATCGCGGCGTGCGCTACATCGCCTGGGCGCAGAGCGAACCCGGAATCCAGACCAACAGCAATATCTACCTGGCGCCGCTGGCCACGCCGACGACCCTGGGTGCCAGGCCGGCGCGCCTGACCGTGCCGACCCTGGCGTGGGAAATCATCGGCTACAAGGTCAATGAAGGCCCGGCATTCCTGGCGCGCAACGGCCGTCTGTTCATGACCTATTCCGCCAGCGCCACGGATCACCATTACTGCATGGGGCTCCTGACCGCGCGGGACGACGCCGATATCATGGACCCGGCGTCATGGACCAAGTCGCCTGAGCCGGTATTCAAAAGCTCGCCGGAAACCAATATCTGGGGGCCAGGCCATAACAGCTTCACGGTCGACGAGCAGGGCAGGGACGTGCTGGTCTATCACGCCCGCGACTATAAGGAGATACCAGGCAATCCTCTGTTTGACCCGAACCGTCACACCCGAATCCAGCCCATTCGCTATACAGACGATGGTGTACCGGACTTCGGCGTGCCGGCTGCAAATGGTCCGGTGGCCCGGTAGGGCGGGCGGGCGAACCCATCGCCATCTTCCTGCTCAACCTGTGGCCGTTTAGCCCTTTTGCGAGGGCAAACCGTGTGTTAACGGTTACGGATACGGCATTAAGAGACAGGGTGGGGTCGTGTTCGAAGAAGATGTCAGGCGGCGTATCCATTTCGCTCCGGCGCCTGCCTGGGTAAAGGAACTCGACTTCAAGCGGCCGCCGCTGCTCGACAGCTCGCGCGCGCCGTGGGGGCTTTATACCTGGCTGGTCGATGACCAGTCCAGGCTGACCACCCGGCCGCAGCGCTACAACCGCACGGTCGAGGAAGTCGTCAACCTGTCGGCGCTGGACTACCTGGCCAACGTCACCCTGCCGTTCAATCCCTATTATGACGACCTCACCATCCACCATATCCGCATCATCCGTGGTGAGGAGGTTATCGAGGTCGATGTCGAAAAGCGTTATTTCGTCATGCGCCGTGAGCGCAGCTTTGAGCGCCTTGTGCTCGACGGCCGCTGGACGATGGCGATCAACCTGCCGGACGTGCGCATTGGCGATGTCATCGGCATGGCAATGACGCTGGAAGGTGATCCGGCCTGCTTCCAGGGCGAAATCTCCATGCCGACGCCGCTGCAAAGCGGCATCTTCTGGGACAAGCGCCACGTCCGCATGATCGTGCCGCCGGAACGCAAGCTGATCCTCAAGCCTTTCGCCGCTGGCTGGTATGAGCCGGAAAAGGCGGCGCTGGCCGATGGCTCGACCGAACTGGTATGGCAGGACAGCAACGTCCCGCCGTGCGACTATGAGCGCGACATGCCGGGCTGGGTCATTCCGGCCAAGGGGTTTTTTGCGACCAGTATCGACAGCTGGGAGCGCGTCGCCGACCTGATGCGCGCGGGCTTCGAGGGTGATCACGACTATCCCGATGGTCTTTTGCAAGTGATCGAGCAAATCAAAGCGGATCACAAGGAAACGCCGGACTGCATCGTCGCCGCCGTGCGCTGGGTGCAGCAGAGCATCCGCTACTTCGCCTTCTCGTTCGGCGAAGGCGGCTTTGTGCCGCGCAGCCTGCACCAGATCTATGCCGACCGCATCGGAGACTGTAAGGACGTCTCCAAGATGATCGCGGCCATGCTGACCAGGATGGGCGTGGAGTCCTGGCCGGCCCTCGTAGATACCCGCCGCGGCCATGACCTGATCAACCAGCCGCCGCGGCTGGGGGCATTCAACCACTGTATCTCGATGTGTGTCCATGACGGCAAGACCTACTGGTTCGAAGGCACTTCGGATGTGGCCCAGGGCGGCGACCTGGAACATCTGGCCCAGAACGACCTCGGCTACGCCCTGATCCTCAAGCCCCAGTCCGATCTCAAACGTATGATGGAGAAGCGGCCGAACCTCGACTATGAGGTGCGCGAAGTCATCCACCTTCCTAAAAAGAAGGGCGAGGAGACGCTGATCGAGATCGACTACATCTATCGCGGCAGCCGTGCCGACGGCGTGCGCCGGGAACTGCAGTACCAGAGCCTGACCAGCTATATCGAAGATCGCTGCGCCCTGTTCAGCTACATCTACG
This sequence comes from uncultured Asticcacaulis sp., assembly GCA_966212005.1. Taxonomy (GTDB): domain Bacteria; phylum Pseudomonadota; class Alphaproteobacteria; order Caulobacterales; family Caulobacteraceae; genus Asticcacaulis. Next base: position 5,690 of record CBIHPL010000091.1, on the reverse strand, counting down.
GCATGAACATGTGCGCCATCCCCCAGATGGTCGACGACCGCAAACACAATGAGATCACCATCAATACCCTGGTGACAACCACCAACCCCTGGCACCGCACGGGGGTGCCGTTCGAAAAGATTTTCTTCAGTCCGGAATCGGGCTTCGACTACGCCCTGGATGAGCCCGATGGCCGCCGTTATTTCCCGTTCGACATGGGCGATGTCCGCGAAGGCCGCATTACCACTGTGATCAAGACCGAGTACGACCTGGATCTGCCGACCCAGCCGAAAACCTGGGACTTCGGCGGAGTGCGCCTAGGCTTCACGCCGCGCGTGACGCCCGGTGGTTACGAAGCGGTGCGCGATTATGCGGTGACGCGGCCGTGGCTGACGGCGGATGAGAAGGGCGCGCTCGACCGGGCCTATGGCGAGATCAGTGCCTATGACCGCCTGAGCATTCGGGTGCAGGAAAGGAAAGTGCTGACCTGGCTGCCCAGTTTTGTGGTGCGCGCCGCCATTTGGGGCGCTGTTCCGCTGGCCGGCGGATTGATCTGGTGGCTGACCACGCTCCTGTGACCGCTAACATTTGGTATTGACCTGGACGGGCTTGTGTCCTTAACTCACTGAAAAGCAATCAAAGAATTGCCATTAGGGAGTGTTTTCATGCGCGACACAGCTTCAATAAGCCGCCGGTCACTTTTACTGACCGCGGCAGGTGCGTCCCTTCTTGCTGCCTGCGGTGGCGGTGGTGGCGGAGGAGGAAGTGGTGGCGGCGGATCATCGAGCAGTTCGTCCAGCTCCAGTTCAAGTTCGTCGGGACCGACGCTTCCGGATCCGGCGACTGCCCCGGCGTTAAAGACGCATTTCGCCGGCAAGTTCAAGATCGGCATGGCGGTCGATCCAGGCCAGGCGGTCAATTCCGTCACCAATCCGGTCCTGTTGAAGCACGCCAACAGCATCACCGCCGAAAGCGTCATGAAGGCCGACCCGATCGGCGTCAGCGCCGGCGTTTATAATTACACCTCTGCCGACACACTGGTTAATCTGGCGCAGACCAATGGCATCGAGGTTCGGGGGCACGCCCTGCTGTGGCACCAGACCACGCCGGCGTGGTTCTTTGCCGGAGACCCGTCGAGCCCCACCTACAAGGCGACCGTACGGGCGCGACTGGAGACCTACATCACCGACGTCGTGACGCACTTCAAGGGAAAGGTCTATGCCTGGGACGTCGTCAATGAGCCAACGCGAGACGACGCATCGGGCAATTATCGCAATTCGCAATGGTACCAGATCTTCGGTCCGGACTATATCGAGATCGCCTTCCGCGCCGCGCGGGCCGCCGATCCGACGGTTCAGTTGTTCCTCAATGAATACGGCACGGAATATACTGACAAGCGCACCCGTTTCCTGGCCATACTGGATGAAATGCTGACGCGCGGGGTGCCGATCGACGGGGTCGGTCATCAGTTCCATATCAACACTGCGTCGCCCACGGTGGCTGAGGCGAAGGCAGCCTTGACCGCGGTCGAGACGAGGGGGCTTGTCAACCACGTCACCGAAATGGACGTGTCGCTCTATACGTCCGACGCCGGCACCTGTTATTCCAGCCCGCCAACCGGGTGCCAGGCGACGCTCGTTGCCGGGACCAGCGCCTATGTGTCAGCCTTGCAGGCGGAAGCCCTGCAATACCGGGCGATGTTCAAGCTGTTCACCGAGCACGCCAGCGTAAAGTCGGTGACCATGTGGGGCGTGGCCGACAACTCGACGTGGCTGTCGTCCTTTCCGACGACGCGCCTCAACCACCCGCTGCTGTTCGACACGACGGGCAAGCCCAAATCGGCCTTTTGGGCGGTGGTCGATCCCACATTTGTGCCATGATCTGGCCGCGGCCGTAGTATGAGTTGTGAAAAAGCGAAATATGCCTGTTGCCCTTTGGCGCAAGCGCTGATACATCGCACGGCTCTCACGGTTTGGCAGACTTACTGCTGGTCCGAGTGAAGGGGTATAGCTCAGCTGGTAGAGCGTCGGTCTCCAAAACCGAAGGTCGTGGGTTCGAGCCCCTCTGCCCCTGCCATTCCACAGCGTCTTTTCGAAACGCAGCCTGGCGAAACCAAAAGTGTTTGCCGGTTTCATCGAGAATCGCTGCAAACTAAAGGGAGGCTTGAAAATGCGTTTTCGAGCCTCATTTCTGTTGTTTGAAAGCCGTGCTGGTGCACGGCGGCAGACGAAAAAATAGGCTTTTGATGGTCAAGAAACCCGATCCGAAACCCGCCGCCAAGACACCGACCGTGTCGTCGGGCAAGACGCCGCTGGGCAAGATCGAGCCTGTAAAGGCGTCGGCGTCGGCGGCTGCGGCCGAACCTAAAAAGCCGTTCAATCCAGCAAAATTCTTCGCGGAGGTCCGTGTCGAGGCCCGCAAGATTACCTGGACATCGCGCAAGGAAACCTGGATCACGACCGTCATGGTGCTGATTATGGTCGTTCTTGCCTCCGTATTCTTCTTCGTGGTGGACGGCGCGCTCGGGTATCTGACCAGCCTGCTTACCACAATCGGCCGAGTGTAAGGACTTAAGACGCATGGCTACTGTTCAAGACGTCACCGCTCCGGTTACCAACCCCAATCATAAGTGGTACATCGTCCACGCCTATTCGAACTTCGAAAAGAAGGTGGCCGAAGCGCTGCGCGACCAGGCGAAGGCGCAGGGGCTGGAGGACAAGTTCTCCGAAATCCTGGTGCCGACCGAAGAGGTCGTCGAGGTCCGCCGCGGTCGCAAGTTCAATTCCGAGCGCAAGTTCTTCCCCGGCTACGTGCTCGTGAAGATGGAGCTGACCGACGAAGCCTTCCACCTGGTCAAGAACACGCCGAAGGTTACCGGCTTCCTCGGTTCCGGCGCCAAGCCGATGCCGGTGTCGGAAAAGGAAGTGCAGCGCATCGTCGGCAGCGCCGAAACTACGGTTGAGCGTCCGAAGCCGGTCCAGTCGTTTGAAATCGGCGAGAAGGTCAAGATTACCTCGGGCCACGTCGCGTCGTTCGACGGCGTCGTCGAAAGCGTCGATCAGGAGCACGCCCGCCTGCGCGTCTCGGTGTCGATCTTCGGCCGGGCCACTCCGGTCGAGCTGGAATATTCGCAGGTCGAAAAGACGGTTTAACGAACGGCTTGCAAGATTCAGGAAGCGCCTCGGGACACCGGGGCGCTTTTTTTACGTCTCTTCTAATGGTTTGACCTTTGCGGTTGAAATGCTAGCAATGGTCAAACAATTGGGAGGAGATCATGGTCGGATTTCGTACCGCGTGTTGTGTCCTGCTTGTCGGGTTGATAGCCGGGACCGCCGTGGCCGCACCAAAGCGTCCCGCCATCACCGGCGTATCGCATATCGCCGTCTATGCCGCCGATCCGGCCGCCAGCGAACGCTTTTACACGCAGACGCTGGGCGCGGCGAAAACGAGCGATCCGGAAAATGTGGCAGGCGTGCGTTACGCTTTTTCAGATACGCAGTTTGTCGAGATTCTGCCGAGGCCTGATGATACGATCAATCGCCTGGACCACATTTCCTTCGTGACGGCGGACGCCGAGGCTTTGCGCGCCTATCTGGCATCGCGCAACGTCGCCGTGCCGTCAGCCGTGTCCAGGGGGACGGACGGCAGCCTTCATTTTTCGCTGCTCGATCCGGAAGGCAACCGCGTCGAGTTCGTCCAGCCGCCGGCATCTCCGGTGCGTACCGGCGCAAAGCCGATATCGGGTCACATCATGCATGTCGGGATAATCCTGCATGATCGCGTCCGCGCCGACGCCTTCTATCGGGAAATCCTGGGCTTCAAGCCTTATTGGTACGGCGGATTTGCCGAGGACAAACCGACCTGGATATCGCTGCAGGTGCCGGACGGCACCGACTGGATCGAATACATGCTGGTCGATCCTGCCGACGGCGGCGGTATCCCATCGGGCATGAGCCAGAAGACCGCCGGCATCCTCAATCACTTCGCCCTGGGTGTGCCGGACATTCGCGTGACCTACACGCGGCTGTGGAACGAGAAGCGGCTGGAGGGCCAGGACGAACTGCCCAAGATCGGCCGCGACGCCAAATGGCAGCTCAATCTTTACGATCCCGATGGCACGCGCGCCGAGATCATGGAACTGAAGGCCGTCGGCCAGCCTTGCTGTTCGCCTTTCACGGCAAGCGACCCGGTGAAGTAAAGCCTTGCCATTTCGGGGGAAACCCGTTATAGGCCGCGCTCTTCGTTAGCCTCATTCCCAAAAAGTGGTTCCCGGTTTTTGGAAAAGATGAGGCAAAACAAAGGGCAAATCCGTGGGAGGGGTGACCCAAGACCACGGCTCAAACTGTGCCCTCCAGGCACTCTAGGAGATATCAATGGCTAAGAAAATCCTGGGCTATATCAAGCTCCAGGTGAAGGCCGGCTCTGCCACGCCTTCGCCCCCGATCGGCCCTGCACTGGGTCAACGCGGCGTCAACATCATGGGTTTCTGTAAGGAATTCAACGCCCGTACCGAAAACGTCGAAAAAGGCACGCCGCTCCCGACCATCATCACGGTGTATCAGGACAAGTCGTTTACCTTCGTCACCAAGACGCCGCCGGCGACCTTCTTCATCAAGCAGGCCCTGAACCTGAAGTCCGGCTCGAAGCTGCCGGGCCGCGATTCGGCCGGCCAGATCACACGCCAGCAACTGCGTGACATCGCTGAAAAGAAGATGAAGGACCTGAGCGCTCATGATCTCGACCAGGCGTCGAAGATCATCGAAGGCTCTGCGCGTTCCATGGGCCTGAGGATTGTCGACTAATGACCAAGATCGCAAAACGTATTCAGGCGTGGAACGCCGACTCGACCAAGATCTATCCGCTGACGGAAGCTCTGGGTGTCGTTAAGGCCAACGCCAAGGCCAAGTTCGACGAATCCGTCGAAATCGCCGTCAATCTGGGCGTCGACCCGCGTCACGCCGACCAGCAGGTCCGTGGCGTCGTCAACCTGCCCGCCGGCACCGGCAAGGACGTCCGCGTCGCCGTGTTCGCCAAGGACAAGAAGGCTGAAGAAGCTCTGGCTGCTGGCGCTGAAGTCGTCGGCGCTGAAGACCTGGTCGAGAAGATCCAGGGCGGCTTCATGGATTTCGACCGCGTCATCGCATCTCCGGACATGATGGCCCTGGTCGGTCGCCTTGGTAAGGTGCTGGGCCCGCGCGGCCTGATGCCGAACCCGAAGGTCGGCACTGTCACTCCGAACGTCGCTCAGGCCGTCAAGGACGCCAAGAGCGGTGCGGTCGAGTTCCGCGTCGAAAAGGCTGGTATCGTCCACGTCGGCGTTGGCAAGGTGTCCTTCTCGACCGAAGACCTGGAGCGGAACGTCAAGGCTCTGGTCGACGCGCTGGTCAAGGCCCGTCCGTCGGGCGCCAAGGGCCTGTACGTCCGCAAGATCTCGTTGTCTTCGACGATGGGACCGGGCGTGAAGGTCGATACGGCTACCACGAACCTCTAATTTCGGTTTCAGATCGAAATGGAAAAAGCCGCTCCTTTCGGGGCGGCTTTTTTATTGCTTTGGAATTTATCGGGTTGAAGCCAGTCTTTGGCCCGACCTCAGTAATTCCCCCTTCCGTCGCCGCTTCGCGTCGCCACCTTCCCCGTTTACGAGGAAGGTGGCATCTGCGGAGCAAATGACGGAAGCAACTGTCTTTATCGGGCGTAATTTTGGTTATACT
>CBIHPL010000090.1:0-9884 GCA_966212005.1 uncultured Asticcacaulis sp. | reverse complement strand
ACGGCCGCGAACAGTGTGTGCTTCATTACCGGTTCCTCTTTTCCATACCGCTATAGTCGCAGATATAGGCTGAACCGTGGCTGAACGGAAGCCGGACTTATTGTTCAGGTATTGTGGTTCCGCGCGGCTTGAGACCGGCGACAAGATCGTCGAAATTCACCGGGATGTCGAGGTTCAGTTCGACCGGTGTATTCGACGGCAGCTTGATCGGCTTCTGCATCCACTTGCCGCTCAGGTAGTCGCTGATCGACACCGTGGCCTTCTGGCGTTGCGGCGGGTCGAAATGGCCCTTGATATGAAAGTTCACATTGACCCGGCCATCCGGCAAGGAATTGACCCGCGCATCCAGCTGTTCAAAACTCAGGTGCTCCATGGCCTGGAAGGCCAGGTCCTGGAACGGATTGAACTCCGCCGGTGTCTGGCCGGCCTGCGTCGTGCTGTCGGACGTGACCGAACCGGTGGCGGCGACGTCGGCCACGCCGGTACGCAGGATCGAAATCCGTCCCGGACCGTCCGCCGCCATGCCGCCGTCGGTGAAGGCCATGTGGTCGCCGATCAGGGTAAAGGGTACGCGGCCCGTCAGCCGGCCTTCAAAGGTCATGTGCTGGCGCAGGTCGGTGGCGGCAACGATCTTGCCGAAGTCCAGACCATTGAAGGCGACCACGCCGGTAATCGGCGTTTCGCCATCGAGCGGCAGCCGCATGGCTTCCAGACGGACCGCCCCGCCCGGGCTTTGCACGGTCGCGCCTTCGACGGCGACATGGTCGCCCTTGAACTGGACACCGAGGTCGAGGTTTTCGAAGGGAACGGCCGATTGGATGCAGTCAACCGTGACCTTCTGGTTCGGCGCGGTCTCTAACGGCGCCAGCGAGGTGAAGACGATACGTGCCTTCAGTCCCTGAGCAACGCCGGCAGGGCCGGTGAAGTTCATGCCGTCGGTGGTCAGAATACCGCCGCTTGAACCGCCGGCCGGCGTCCAGTCGAATTGACCGGTGAAGCTGGCCGCACCCGACACGTCGCGTGTCATAATGGTGGACGCCAGCGGACTCAGATGATGCGGCTGCAGACTGCCTGGCGCAAACTTGAGATCGATGGTGTCGAAGGAAAGCCTGCCCTTGCCGGTCAATGGATCGTTGTCGAGACCAATGGCGACGACGGGCAGCGGGCCGCCGCCGGCAGCCGGAACGGCCGGGGTTGCGGCAATGAACCGGCCGGTCATGCGGCGTGTATCCTGATCGAGCGTGCCGGTCAGGCGCATGGGGTTGAAACGGCGCTTGTCCTCCGCCAGGGCGTCGGCGCCCGTCCCCGAAGTCAGAGTCAGCTTGAGACCCAGGACGTCGCTGCCGCCCTGCGAATAGGCGCCGAACGCGCCCTGCCCGCCGGAAAGCTTAAGGGCTTCGGCCGGCGCCGTCAGGGCAAGTCCCGAATAGGCCCCGCTGACACGCCAGCCGGACGGCGTCACGCGGACCAGCGCGCCGTCGCGCTGGGCAATCGTCGCGGAAACGGCTTCGACATGCGTACCCAGTTCGGCGGATTGTACGCTAACGGCAACCGGGGCATCCAGCGTCGCGCTGAATGCGCTGTCGGCAATAGCGAAGCCGCCACGCGCGTCGAACGCCGCGCCTTCAACCGGTACGGTCGTCAGTTCGCCAGCCAGACGGTAGGCGCCGCTGAGGCGCGTGGGATCCGACGCATTGGCGTAGCCGAACTTCGAAACGGTCAGAGCCAGGTCCGGCAGATCCGCGCCGCCGATCGTCACGCCGAAACCACCCAGGGCTTCAGTAGAGAAAACAGGCTGGCTGCGAACGGGCGTCAGTATCGCCCGGCCACCGCCATTCAGATCGGCGGTCGCACCATTCAGGCGAATATCATAACGCGGCGGCATGGCCGCCTGCCCCATCAGTGAAACCTTCAGCCCCCTTGCGCGCAGGGTAAAACGCTGGAACGCCCGGTCGAGCGCAACGATATCGTCGCCCTCAGGAGTCTTTGGATCTTTCCGGCGGCCATCGGCCAAAGGCTTCAGACCGGAATAGCTTGCGCCGCTGGTCAGATCGGAATCCACCTTGACCGACCATTCGCCCGGAATGGCGTTGACGCTACCCGACAGCGACGCGCGGGCGCCACTGAGGGTGATGTCCGAAACCGACGCCCGGGCCAGGCTCAGATTGCCCTTGAAATCCGCCTTGCTCTCGGCTGCGGTCAGCGTCGCCGACAGGCTGGTCAGACTGAGATGCGCCGAACCGATACTGAGAGAACCCTGGCGCACCGCCCCCGCTTCACCCGTGACGGCACCCCCGGCAGCCAGGGTAAGGCCATCCTGGACATCGTAGCGGGCGCGAAGGCCAAGGGCCGGACCATCGAAGCGCAGACCTTGCGTATCCACATCGGGCGTCTTCAGCGCGGCCAGGCGCGACTGAAGGGTCGATGCGCCCTCATATTCTATATATCTGGTGGTCGCCTTTGTCTGGCCGTCGAGACGCAGGGTGGCGTGAACCCCCTTCGTGCTGCCGAACGCGCCATCGACGCTGTCCGCGCTTAAGGTTACCGTGGCGTCCAGGGCGCCGGCCAACGCGGCCAGTCCCGTGGCCTTGCGATAGGGAATATGGCCATCGAGCGCAAAGGCGACGTTGCGGGCACGGAAATCGTGTCCGTCAGCGCCTTCCGCGGCCAAAAGGTCCCGCAGATCCCAGCGCGGCGCGTCGAGTTTGGCGTGAACCTCCAGCTGACTGCCTGCCGCCCTGGCTGTCAGGTAGCCGCCGGTGATTTCGCCCGAGCCCTTGGCGCCTGTGAATGTCGATTGCGGCAGGCGCAAGGACAGGTCGGTCAACTGACCGGACGTCAGGCGGACATCGCCGTGGGTCCGCAAGGCGCCATAATCGGTCTGCACAAGAACGGTGGCGTCGTCGAGAATAATGCTTTCGGGCGGTGGAGCCCCGGTCGATGGCGCCGACAATGCCGTCTGGACCAGTTTATCAATACTGCCGAAATGCAGTTTGCCGTCCTTGACGACGACCGCGACCAGGGGATGAACGGCGTGCAGCGTCTTCAGACGGAACAGCGGCCTTCCCGCGCCCGCGAACGGCTGAAGACTGTATTCCGCGTCGAAACGCTCGACGCTGACATCGGGATGCCTGGCATCGCCGATGACCACAGTGCCCGAAACGCGGCTGAGCGACAGCTTCGAAAAAGTGACCTTGGCCGGGACGCCCTGCCCCTTCAGCCAGCCCTCGGTGATGTGGGCAGCAATCTCCTTGCGCGCGACAACAAGTAACGTGCCGACGGCTGCGGTACCGACCAGTGCGACCCAAAGCCAGGTCGGCGCCTTGATACCGCTTTTCCTGGGAGGCTTTCGCCCGCCGCCGCCGGGTGGGCGGCGGTTAGGCAGGCCGATGCCGTCGTCGTCGCCACCTTCGGGCGCACCGTCGGGACGCGTCACGCGCAGGAAGCTGTCGCCCGCGCTCATATGCGCCGGAAACCATAGGGCCTCGTCGTCGGGGGAGCGATTCTCAGGCATCAGTTTTCTGGACGGGCTTCTGCTCGCATGGGTTTTCAGCCCCGAACTATGCACCAAACCTGTTAAAAATTGTGGACATATCGAAAAACTTTCCGAACATAGCGTAGCGAATGCGGCCGAAATTCGGTCAAAGAGCCCTTGACAGTGATTTTTTAGCCGCACCTTATTTTCGCCGTGATTTTTCATATTTTATGAAGGTGTTAGAGCATAACAGTGAACGGCACTATGCTCCAGCGATGAGCTGTTAACCCCTCATTAAGAGGTTTGAAGGCTCATCTTAACCAAATTCACATATGAAGGGCAGGCTTTCTGCCCGTGAACCCGGGCAAAATTGCCTCATTTTCGCCTCATTTCGGCGTATGCAGGGCCTTCCGCGAACGTGAGACTCACCTCATGGTCCGGAGCCTGAAGTCGGATGGCAGCGCAATCGCTGCCCGCCGGGGTCTTGCGAAGCAAAGACCTTAAAGTGACGTTTTCGCTTTGCCGCACTGTGGGCAAGGCCAAGAAACCTGGATCGCCAACATGGCGGCCGCAGATTTTGAAGACCCTTTGCTTGGCCAGAAGGCCAGCCACCGACGATCAACAGGATGTAACTCGCGTACCATGGCCCAGCTCGACCCCCGTCGCCAACCCGTTCGACTGACACCGATGATTTTCGCATCGGTGACCGCACTGACGGTCGGGACGTTGATGTGGAAGGTTCTGCAGCCCCTGCCCGTCGCAGCGCCGATGGACCCGGCCGCCGCACTGGCGCTTGAAACCCAGGCCTATGCCGAGGCCGCCGCGCGTCCGGGTTACAGCCAACCAGTCGATATGCGCATTTCCCTGGGCAAGAACGAAGATCTTACGGCTGCGGTCATTCGCACCGGTGTGGCCCCGGCCGAGGCCAAGGCTGCCGTCAATCTGCTGTCCAAGGCATTCAATATCTCCACGCTGAAGGCTGGCGTGACCATGGAGGCGGCGATCGCCCCCGCGGCAGAAGGCAGCTCGCGCCCCGCGCAGTTGGTTGGCCTGACGGTTCGCACCGGCGCCGCCAAGCAGCTGACCCTCACCACATCCCGCGATGGCGCCATGCGTCTGCGCGCTCTGGAAGAAGCGGTGCGTGACGAACGGCTGATCGCCATCGGCGAATTCAACGGATCTCTCTTTTCTTCGGCTGCGGCGCTGGGCGCCACACCGTCCCTGACCCGTCAGGTCCAGAACCTGTTCGCGCACAAGCTCGATTTCGAGCGCGATATCAAGTCGGGCGACGGCTTCAAGCTGGTCTTCGATCGCAAGGTGACCGAAAGCGGCCGAACGGTTGAAGCCGGTAACCTGCTCTATGCCGAGGTCGAGGCCAAGGGCGGCGTCGGCCGCTTCTACTCCTTCCAGCCGCAGGGCAGCAAGGACGTCCAGTTCTTCGACGAGAACGGCAAGAACATCAAAGGTTTCCTGCTGACCACGCCGGTCAACGGCGCGCGCATTTCATCCAGCTTCGGTATGCGCTTCCACCCGGTCCTGGGCTTTAACCGCATGCACACCGGCATGGACTTCGCCGCGCCGACCGGCTCTGAAATCGTTGCCGCCGGCGACGGCGTCGTCGTCGACGCCAAGTGGTGGGGCGGCTATGGCCGCTGGGTTCGTGTCCAGCATGGATCCGGCTGGGAAACCGGCTATGCCCACATGTCGTCGATCAAGGTCCGCCCGGGCCAGCGCGTCCGCCAGGGCGAGGTCATCGGCTACGTCGGCACGACCGGCCGCTCGACCGGTCCGCACCTGCATTTCGAAGTGTGGAATAACCGCCGTCCGATCGATCCGCGCAGCGCCAAGGTGCCGCAGTCGAAAATCCTGATCGGTCAGGACCTTGTCGCTTTCCGCGCCCGCAAGCGCGAAATCGACAGCATGATCGCCGCAGCAGACGTCGAACGCGACGACCAGCCGTCGATCTCGCACGCCGTGGCCATGAAGGCCAGCACCTACCATTACGAGGGCGAAAACGCCACCAGCCGCCCGGAAGTGCAAAAGGCCGCACTGATCGCCCAGACCGAGCCCAGCCGCATGCGCAAGAACGACCTGATGCCGCTCAAGCCGGCCTTGTCGTCCACGCGCGGCATGCGCTGATAGCCTTACGTGACGCCGTTTTCCGATACGCGCGTCCAGGCTGTTTTCGATAATTATCCTGATATGGCGCGGCCACATATGCTGGCCCTGCGCAGCCTTGTTTTCGAGACGGCTGCGGAAATGCCGCAAGTCGGCGCCCTGGAAGAGACCCTCAAATGGGGCGAACCCGCCTACCTGACCCCAAGCCGCAGCGGCACAACGATCCGCATGGACTGGAAACCGCGGGCGCCAGAGGTCTGCGCGCTGTACTTCAACTGCCAAACCACATTGGTCGAGACGCTTCGCACACTGTTTTCTGACGCGTTCAGCTTTGAAGGCAATCGCGCAGTTCTGATGCCGCTCTCGGCGGCACTACCGGAAGACGCCGTTAAAACCTACATCGCTGCGGCACGGACCTATCACCGCAGCAAGTAATCTTACCAAACGCCTAGCCGGAAATTTCCAGCCTTGAGTCGAGTAATAGCCGGCTAGCGCCGCAGGTACTTTTGTACCTGCAAGCGACGACTGCGTATTAATCGGCCAAGGATGGAAATTTCCTTATTCCAGCTTGTCCGCCTTCCACAGATCCGGAAACAGCTTGATCCAGAGCCCGGTGACCACCAGCGACCCGATGCCGCCGAACAGGGCGGCCGTCACCGGTCCCATGATCCGGGTCATGACGCCGGTTTCGAACTCGCCCAGCTCATTCGACGCGCCGATAAACAGGTAGGATACGCTGGCGACGCGGCCACGCATATGGTCGGGCGTAACGATCTGGATCAGCGTGCCCCTGACATAGACGCTGATCATATCGGCCGCGCCCAGAATGACGATCGCCAGAATCGAAATCCAGACATTGGTCGACAGTCCAAACGCAATGGTCGACAAGCCAAAGATGGCAACACCTGCGAACATCCACGGCCCCGCGTGACGCCGCAAAGGTTTGAGCGACAGGTAAAGCGACATGCCGAGCGCGCCGATCGCCGGGGAAGCCCGCAGGATGCCGAACGCGACTTCCGGCGGAAGCCACGTATCCGGATGGATAATATCGCGCGCGAACACCGGCATCAGCGCGGTCGCCCCGCCCAGCAGCACGGCAAACAGGTCGAGCGAAATGGCGCCGAAGACGATCTTCTTGTCCCAGACATATTTCATGCCCTCGCGCAGCATCTGGGTCTTGGAGCCCGACGGCGCATCGGGCGTGGTCGGCATCTTGATGGTGAAAATCATGATGGCCGCCACCAGGGTCAGGACAGCGCAAAAGGCGTAGGCAAGCTTGGGTGAAAAGCCGACCAGCACCCCGCCGAGCGCTGGCCCTGCGATGAGGCCGGTCTGGAAGGCCATCGAATTGACGGCGATGGCCTTGGGCAGGATATGCTTGGGCACCAGCATCGGGCCGATGGCCGAGCTGGCCGGTGCGCTGAACGCGCGGAAGGCGCCCAGCACCGCCGACAGTGCGAACAGCCCCCAGAAGGGCGGATGCGGCAGGAAGGCATAGGCCAGGAATGCCAGCGACAACAGGAGCTGCCCGATCATTACGCACGCGACGATCACCTTGCGGTCATAGCGGTCGGCAATAATCCCTGCCGGCAGAGTGCAGGCGAAAAGGGTCAGGAACTGCGCCAGGCCGATCAGCCCGACATAGAGCGCCGATTCGGCGATGCCGTTGGTCCGCCGCGCCACCTCATAGACCTGCCAGGCGATGGCCGCGCTCTGCGCCGACGTGCCCAGCACGCCGCACAGCCGCGTCAGCCAGAAGGCGCGGAAATCCGAAATCTGTAACGGATGGCGGTTGTCTTCGAAGGGCGGCGGCAGTCCGGCGCCGGTATCGGTGGTCTTGAGCGGAGTGGTCACGGTACGCCTTATGTGAAGATTTGGCTTTTCCCGGTTTGCGAAGGGTCTTACAGGAAGCGCTATGTCCTACAAAGCCCAAATGCTCGATCCGGTTACCCTGACACAGGAATTGATTGCACGGCCGTCGGTGACGCCCGCCGACGCCGGCGCCCTGGATATCGTCGAGCGCCATCTGACGGCGCTGGGCTTTGCCTGCACGCGGCTGAAGTTCGGCGAGATAGAAAATCTGTATGCGCGGCGCGGAACGGCCTCGCCCAATCTCTGTTTCGCCGGCCATACCGACGTCGTGCCGGGCGGCGTCCGCTCGCTATGGCGCTATGATCCGTTCGGCGCCGAAATCCACGAAGGCGCCTTGATCGGCCGCGGCGCCGTCGACATGAAGGGGGCAATCGCCGCCTGGATCGCCGCCGTCTCGCGCGTCGATGTGGCGGGGTCTCTGTCGTTCCTGATCACCGGCGACGAAGAAGGCGTGGCGACCGATGGCACCGTCAAGGTCGTCGAATGGCTGAAAGCCCAGGGCGAGGTCATCGACCACTGCATCGTCGGCGAGCCGTCGTCGGCGGCGCGGTTGGGCGACATGATCAAGGTCGGCCGACGCGGATCGATCAACGCCACCTTTACCGTGACCGGCAAGCAGGGCCACGTCGCCTACCCGCAGCGCGCGCTTAACCCCCTGCCTGTCCTTGTCGATCTGCTGGCGACGCTGAAAGGCCGCGTGCTGGATGACGGATATGAGTCGTTCCAGCCGTCCAACCTGGAAATTACTACGATCGATACCGATAATACGGCGACCAATGTCATTCCCCAGTCAGCGACGGCGCGGGTCAATATCCGCTTCAATCCGGCCCATTCGGGTTTGGAACTGAAGCAGTGGTTCGAAACCGTGGCGGCTGAGCAGGCGGCACAATCCGGCGCCAAGATCGATGTCGCCTGCGCGATTTCGGGTGAGGCCTTCCTGACCCAGCCGGGTCCGTTTATCGACCTGATCGCCGACGTCATCCGGGATAAACTCAGCATCGAGACCGATCGATCGACAACGGGCGGGACGTCGGATGCGCGTTTTATCCGTGACCTGTGTCCTGTGGTCGAATTCGGCCTGGTCGGCCAGACCATGCACCAGATCAACGAGTGCGTGCCGGTGGCCGAGCTAGAGGCCCTGACCGACGTCTATACAGCCTTGATCGAGGCGTATGCAGCGAAGTTTAAAGCTTAAATCGAAGACCGGGACTCAAAATCCGGTTCGTCTTCATAGGTGACGTGCGTCAGAAACAGGCCTTCGGGCGGAGCGACCTGACCACAGGCGGTGCGATCCTTCGCCGCCAGAGCTTTCGCGACATCCTCGACGTCCCAGCGGCCGATCCCCACTTCGGCCAGCGTGCCGGTCATCGAACGCACCTGACGATGCAGGAAGGAGCGCGCCGCGAAAACCAGATGGATTTCGTCGCCGATCCGTTTGGCGCGGGCAATGTCGAGCGTCTTGACCGGTGACTTGGCCTGGCATTCGACATGGCGGAAGGTCGTAAAGTCATGCGTGCCGACAAGGTTTTTGGCAGCCTGCGCCATCGCATCGGCGTCGAGCGGCTTCTTGACGTGCCAGACGCGGCCCTGGTCGATCGCCGGCGGCGCACGGCGGTTGAGGATGCGGAAAAGGTACATCCGCCCCGTCGCGGAAAACCGCGCCGAGAAGTCCGGATCGCATTCTTCGGCGTCCAGGATGGCGATCGGCTCCGGCGTCAGATAGGCGTTGATGGCGTCGCGCACCGTGCCCGGCTTGAACGGTTTATCGAGGTCGAAGGTCACGACCTGACCCGTGGCATGAACGCCTGTGTCGGTCCGCCCTGCCGCCGTCAGGCGCAGGGACTGGCCGCTGAAGGCCAGGATGGCGCGCTCGATCGAGGATTGCACCGTCGGCAGATCGCCCTGGGCCTGGAAGCCTTTATACGGCCGGCCATCATATTCGACGAGAAGCTTATAGCGGGGCATAATCGTAATCCCCTCTCCCCGCGTGCGGGGAGAGGGCTAGGGTGAGGGGCAAACCATAGAAGCCAAAAACATCGAGGTCGGGAGTCTCTGGATAGAGCCCCTCACCCGGTTCGCAAGCGAACCTTCCTCTCCCCGTAAACGGGGAGAGGGGAAGAACTGGCGCCTTCATATAAGTTGATCCCCCGGCGCCAATCCCGCCCCATTGAGGAATTCCGTAGCATCCTGCGCCGCCTTGCCTTCACGCTGGACGCGCAGCAACTGGATGACACCATCACCCGTCGCCACCTTCAGGCCACCCAGCAGCACCGTACCCGGCACCTCGCCGCTCTTTTCATCGACGAAGCGCGACATCAGAACCTTCAAGCGGACCTCGCCTTTCGGCGAATTGATCATCGTCCAGGCGCCGGGAAACGGCGACAGGCCACGAATGTGGAAGTCAAGATCGCGGGCCGGG
>CBIHPL010000089.1:0-9906 GCA_966212005.1 uncultured Asticcacaulis sp. | reverse complement strand
CTTTTCGTCGACCTAGGGCGCGGCCGGATCACTGATGGTGCTCCTGGTCTGGATCTACTATTCGACGCAGATATTCTTTATCGGCGCCGAGTTCACCCAGGTCTACACCCGCTACCTCGGCCGGCAGATCGTAATAAAAAAGGGCCGGCGCAAACCGGTCAATATCGCCAAGGAAGACCTGAAAGGCGCGGCAGCAAAGAACGCCAGGGCCGCCGTCGATGTGGTGTGTGATGAGACAAAGGACGCGGCGGCGAAAAGGGAGGAGTAGCGCAAACTCCTTCGTCCTACCCCCTCCTGCGCTCCAGAAACGCATCGGCGGCCCAGGCGCCTGCGCCTGTGGTCATGAACACAAGTCCGATAAACACCAGAATGGCATGCGGATACTGGCTGCGGGCATCGGCGCTTGTTGTCGCGAACAGGATGACCGCCACCAGGAAATTCAGCGAAAGCACAAGACCCGCCCAGCGTGTGAAGAGCCCCAGGATCAGGAGCGCGCCGACGATCAGTTGCGCCCAGACGGACACCAGCGCAGCAATCTCCGGCCAAGGACAGTTCAGAGTCGCCAGGAACATGGCGAACTCGGTCATCCGGCCCTTTTCGGTGATATTGTCCCAGACGCCCCAGATCAGGAAGCCGCCCAAGTATAGCCGCAAGGCCAGAAAGGCCAAGGGTTGGCCCAGACGTTCGATCCAGTCGCCGTTCAGCTTCAGTGACGCCATGCCGCTCCCCGCACGTTAACGGAGGGCAGCATAACATCGTTCCGGAAAACGCGAACCGAAAAATGGTTACCGGGATTTTTGCTGGTCGCGATATCTTGCCAAAAAACGCTACACACTTTTTTGGCATATCGCTCGTCAGCCCGTGTTCAAGCCTCCGCCGCGTCGCGCGTCACACCGACCCGTTGAGCAAGCGAAGCGCCCATGAATTCATCGAGATCGCCATCAAGCACGGCCTGCGTGTCCGAGGTCTCGACATTGGTACGCAGGTCCTTGACCATCTGGTAGGGTTGCAAGACGTACGAGCGAATCTGGTGCCCCCAGCCGATGTCGGTCTTCTGATCCTCAAGCGCCTGCTGAGCCGCCTCGCGCTTCTGCAGTTCGGCTTCGTAGAGACGCGCACGCAGCATTTTCCAGGCCTCGTCACGGTTGGCGTGCTGCGATCGCCCGGCCTGACACGCGACCGCGATTCCGGTCGGGATGTGCGTCAGGCGGACAGCCGAGTCGGTCTTGTTGATGTGCTGACCGCCGGCGCCCGAAGCGCGATAGGTGTCGGTGCGCACGTCGGACGGATTGATGTCGATGACGATGGTGTCGTCGACGACGGGATAAACCCATACCGAAGCGAAGGAGGTATGGCGACGAGCATTGGAGTCGTAAGGCGAAATGCGCACAAGGCGATGTACGCCCGCCTCGGTCTTCAGCCAGCCATAGGCGTTTTCCCCGGAAACCTTCAGCGTCACCGACTTGATGCCGGCCTGTTCACCCGGGGTTTCTTCCTCGACCGCTACGCTCATATTGTGAGCGGTCGCCCAGCGCGTATACATGCGCAGCAGGATGCCGGCCCAGTCATTCGACTCAGTGCCGCCGGCACCCGAATTGATTTCGACATAGGCGTCATTGCCGTCGGCTTCACCGGAAAGCAGGGCCTCAAGTTCGGCCCGGCCGGCGCGTGCCTTCAGGCCTTTCAGCATGTTGCGCGCTTCCTCGATCAGGCTCTCGTCGCCTTCCATATCGCCCAACTCGGCGAACTCGATGGCGTCCTTCAACTCTTTTTCGAGCGACGTTACGGCGTCGACCGATGCCGCGAGCTTCGAGCGCTCACGCGAGATTTTCTGCGCTTCTTCGGGCTTGTCCCACAGCGTCGGGTCTTCTACGCGGGCATTGAGTTCATCGAGACGTCTTAGAGCGACATCCCAGTCAAAGACGCCTCCTGAGCAGGCCTACGGACTGCTCGATCTCGGAAGCTGCGGCTTCGATATCCAAACGCATGGGGGGATCCTTAAATTCGAAGGCCGGGATGTATAGGGCGTCGCCCAGGATTTCAAGCTGAAAGCTTGATGACCGAACGTTTGCGCCGCACATGCCCGTAGCGGCCCGACCATTCCTGTACCTCCCCGCCGAACGCGGGAGTACGGGCTTAGTCGTTCGGGGTGATCGGCGGGGCTTCGTCGGCGACGGGCGCCTTATCGTCGCCAGCGTCATCCCAGGCGTCGAGATAAGGCGTCGGGCCGTCCTCGACAGGTCTGTAGGTGATCTGCGGTTCCGTGCCCGGCTTGAAGGCTTCCTCGCGGCCGCGGATCGAGACATAGACCGCGTCCTTCGGCTTGTTGAACTGGCGCTTGGGCCGGTTGACATAGGCCGCCTTCATGAAGTCGATAAAGACCGGAAGCGCCGCCTGCGAACCCGTTTCCTTGTCGCCGAGAGACCGGTTGTCGTCGAAACCGATATAGACGCCGACCACCAGGTCCGCCGAAAAACCCATGAACCAGGCACTCCGGTAGTCATTGGTCGTGCCCGTCTTGTCGCCGACGGGGAAACCCAGTTCCCGCGCCCGCACGGCCGTCCCGCGTTCGACGACGCCTTGCAGGAAGGAGTTCATCTGGTAGGCGGTGATCGGGTCCATGACCTGCGTACCTTGCGGCAGCAGGCGCGGGCTTTCCAGCCCGTCGAATGCGTCGCGGCAGGCGGCCGGACATTGCCGTTCATCCGCCTTGTAGATCACCTTGCCGTCGCGGTCCTGAACCTGGTCGATCAGGTGCGGCTTCACGCGGCGGCCGCCGTTGACAAACATGGAGTAGGCGCTGGCAAGGCGATAGGGCTGGACTTCCCCGGCCCCAAGCACGACTGACATTTCCGCCGGCATCTTGTCGGCAACACCGAAATCGTTGACGATTTTCTGGGTAATCGGCTTGATCCCGATGCGCTGAGCCAGGCGGACCGTCATCAGGTTGCGCGACAATTCGATACCGCGGCGGATGGGCTGCGGGCCCATATAGTCATGCTCGTAGTTCTGCGGCGTCCACATCTTGCCGTCGCCGCCCATCATGGAGATCGGACCGTCTTCAACGATGGAGGCCGGCGTGAAATCACGTTCCAGCGCCACGGCATAGACGAAGGGCTTGATAGACGAACCGGGCTGACGCAGGGCCTGGGTGGCGCGGTTGAACTTCGACAGCGAGAACGAATAGCCTCCAACCATCGCGACGATGCGGCCCGAGTAAGGATCGACGACGACCATGGCGCCATTGACATTCGGCACCTGATGCAGGCGATAAGCGCCATCGGAAATTTTCGAGACATAGACCAGGTCGCCGGCCTTCAGCCCCTTGCCGGCCTTGGCCCACGCAACGTCTTCACCACGCAGGGCTCCTGAGCCGCCGTCATAGGCGCGCACGGAACCGGACGCCGAGGTGACGAGTCCGATTTGCCAGTCACGACGTTCGGACGGCGCCTTGCGGTTCATCTGCAGCCGGTTCTCCGCGTCCTGGGCTTCGCGCTCCCAGCGGTCACTTACCGGAATATTCCCCCACGCTCCGCGCCAGCCGTGGCGGCGGTCGTAAACCTCAAGCCCGGTCATCAGGGATTGAAGCGCAATCGTCTGCAGCTTCGGCTCCAGTGTCGTCTTGATGTAGTAGCCCTGGGTATAGATGGCGTCACGGTCAGGAAACAGTGACTTGGCGCGCCGCTCGACTTCCGACACGAAATAGTCGGCGTCGTGGTACTTGGCGCGTTCCGGCCGCGCCTCGACGACCAGGTCCTTTTGCATGGCGGCCACCGCTTCAGCGCGCGTGATCCAGCCGGCCTTGTCCATTTCGCCCAGCACCCAGTTGCGCCGGTTGATGGCAGCTTCCTTGTGCGTCGTCGGCCGGTAGTTTTCCGGCCCCTTCGGCAGGGCGGCCAGGTAACCCATTTCCTCGAGCGTCAGGTCATCGACCGACTTGCCGAAATAGTTGAAGGCGGCAGCGCCGACGCCATAGGATCGGTAACCGAGATAGATGTCGTTGAGATACAGTTCAAGAATCTGCTCCTTCGACAGCGATGTTTCCAGCCGCCGCGCCAGGATCACCTCTTTCAGCTTACGACCGAGCGTCCGCTCATTGTTCAGCAGCAGGTTCTTTGCCACCTGCTGGGTGATCGTCGATCCGCCTTCCAGACGACGGCCGCGCACGAAGTTGAGCACGTTCTTTGCCATGGCGCGGCTGAGGCCAGAGGCGTCAACACCGGAATGGTTGAAGAAGTTGCGGTCTTCGGCGGCCAGGAAGGCGCGGGCGAGGTTTTGCGGAATGCGGTGATACGGAACGTAAATCCGGCGCTCCTGACCGTACTCGCCGATCAGCGTACCGTCCCAGGCAAAAACGCGGGCAGACGTGACAGGATGGAAGTCGGCAAGTTCGGAACCGTCGGGCATGTCATGGAACAGCCAGGCGGCATAGATCGCAACGGCAAAACCGGCAACGCCGATCACCGTCATGACGCCCGCGGCGATCATTCCAAACACACGCTCGGACGACTTTACCAAACGACTTCCCTCACCTCTCGTGGCTTAACCTTTAGCAAAAGCCCGGGAATAGGCAAAGCTATTCGGAGAAATTTCGGAAAGCGTTCGCGAATGTGGCGAATTCGCCGCCCCCCGGGCGGCCAGCCGGACAAAAACAAAGGCCCCGCCATGATCGGCAGGGCCTTTGCGGATTAGATTTTTGCCCGGGCTTAGCGAAAGCCTGCCAACGACGCATAACGCACGTCGTTTTCGAAATATTTGTCGATCGCCTTGGCCACCTGCCCCATCATCGCGTCACGTGAGCGCGAATCGGTGAGCATGGCCTCATCCTTGGCATTGTTCACGAAACCCATTTCGAGCAGCACGGCCGGCACATCCGGGGCCAGCAGGACCACGAAACCCGCCTGACGCAGATTGGTCTTCAGAAGTGGTGTCGTTTCACTGATATTGTCCATCACCAGCTGGGCGAAGGTCGCTGAACGGTTCTTGGTGGCGCGCTGGGTCAGGTCGACCAGGATGCGGCTGACAATGGCGTCGTTGGGCATGTCGGCCAGCGACCAATCCCCCTTGATCAAGGCCTTCTTGGCGATGCGCTCGCTGCCGGAATCCGAAAGCGTATAGATGCTGGCGCCGCGCGTCGAACCGTCGCCACCCGAATCCGAATGCAGTGAAATGAACAGGTCGGCGTCGGCGCCACGGGCGATGCGCACACGCGCCGGCAGGTCGACGAAACTGTCGGTGTCACGCGTCATGATGACCTTATAACGGCCGCTTTTTTCCAGCCGGTCGCGAAGAGACTTGGCAGCCGCCAGATTGATGTCCTTCTCCCATGAACTGTTGCCGCGCGCGCCGGGATCCTTGCCGCCGTGACCTGCGTCGATGACGACGATCTTCTTGCGTTTGGCGGGCAACGGGCTCGCGGCCTGCGCCACCGTCGCTGTGACAACCGGCGTTGTCTTTGGGGCGGCATCCATCGGCGTGTCGCCAGGGACGACGTCGATGACGTAGCGATAGACGCTGATACCATCGGCCGGCGGCAGCAGGAACCGCTTGTAGATGCGAGCGCCGGTGCGGAAGTTCAGTTTCAGGCGCGCCGCGCCCATATCGTTTTCCAGCACCCAGTCCTTGACGATGCCTTGGCCGGCGCCGGTCATGGGTGCGTCCACGCGAACGTCGGACAGTGAAATGATCTGGCGCATCTGGTCGGTGCCGGCCGACAGGACCTTACCCGCCGCGCTCTTGTCGAGCTCGATAACGATACGGGTCGTGGAGCCGGAGCCGCCCATGCGGACGCGCACGACGTCGCCCGACGGCGCCGCCGCGGCAGGCAAGCCGGCGGCCGCAGCCAGACACAGGAGGCCCGCAGCGAAAAACGTCCTTAAACGTTTGAAATTGCTTAAGCCCCTGCTTTTCAGGGCATCAGCCGGAAGACACATTCGGAACTCCACGCACCACATTTTCTATGTTTGCAGAAGGTTATCTGTGGCACCACTATGCCTGACCGGTGTAGAAATCCGATTAAGAGGCGTGGTTACTGCTACTTTAACCTCTTTTCTTACCAAAGCCTTAAGGCATGGCGGAGCAATGGCGCTTTTTCGCGCGCAAAGGTTTGCTATGTTCGGAAAGTCCCGCCTGGCGATGGACACGCCTCAAAAAGGACGGCTGGCACAACGGGACGCGTGCCCCGTCTGTAACATCGAAAATCATCCGCATACTCCGGATTACGCTTACGCAACGTCTATTCCATATCCCATGAAACTATAGCGGTCAAAATATTTCCGGATTGAAGCCCGGACGGTACGGATTGAGGTGGCGCAATCGCCGCACATGTCGAAAATTGCGTTGACGCACGGTGCTTTTTCGCGCCATGTTGCAAACAGGTATCAAAGCCTTCCTGAGTCCGATTAAGCGCAGACCGCGCCGGACACTTAAGTCTTGGACCTTGTGATGACGTAATTGCGGCACTATCTCGCAGCCTGTCATTCAGCGGATGGCTCCCCGAGCCATTATCGCAGGATGGTCTGCACTTTCTGCCACATGACCGTCATGACGCCGAATAAATTGCGCACCTTAAGGGATCGCGCAAACCCGAGTTGGAACAATATCTTATGGGCTGCGCCTTACACGTCCGCACCGGAATGTCCGTGAGCACAAACGTCGTACATGACGTTGCCGCTCCCAGCGCGCGCCCCAACACCCCCTATAAGTGCCCCGCCCCCGCCGTTTACCGCCCAAGCGCGGTACAGCGTGCGCCTGCGTGCCGGCGCTCCGGAGACTGCCTTAATGTCAAAAACCATGTTAATCGACGCGACGCACACGGAAGAGACCCGTGTCGTCGTGCTCAACGGCCAGCAAAACGGTAACCCCCGCGTCGAAGAATTCGATTTCGAAAGCCTAAGCCGCAAACAGCTTCGCGGTAACATTTATCTGGCAAAGGTCACGCGCGTCGAACCGTCGCTGCAGGCCGCGTTCGTTGAATACGGCGGTAATCGCCACGGCTTCCTGGCCTTCAACGAAATCCATCCGGACTACTATCAGATCCCGGTCGCCGACCGCGAGAAGCTGATGGCCGAACTGGCCGCCCAGGCCCAGGCCAATAACGGGCACGGCCACGACGACGATTCCGAGGACGACGATCACGAGGACGAAGGCGACGATCTTCCCGACGAAGAGCGCCGTCTGCGCCAGCACCTGATCCGCCGTTACAAAATCCAGGAAGTCATCAAGCGCCGCCAGATCCTGCTGGTCCAGGTCGTCAAGGAAGAGCGCGGCAACAAGGGCGCGGCGCTCACTACCTATCTGTCGCTGGCCGGCCGCTACTGCGTGCTGATGCCGAACACGGCGCGTGGTGGTGGCATTTCGCGTAAGATCACCAATGCGGCGGACCGCAAGCGCCTCAAGTCGATGGTCCAGTCGCTGGATGTGCCGCACGGCATGGGGCTGATCGTCCGCACGGCCGGCGCCAAGCGCACCAAGCAGGAAATCAAGCGCGACTACGACTACCTGCTGCGCGTCTGGGAAACCATCCGTGAGACGACGCTGCGCTCCAACGCGCCGGCGCTGATCTACGAGGAAGAAGACCTCGTCAAACGCGCCATCCGCGACATGTTCGACAAGGATTTCGCCGGCGTCTTGGTCGAGGGCGAGGAAGGCTACAAGTCCGCCCGCGACTTCATGCGCATGATCATGCCGTCGCAGGCCAAGAAGATTCAGCCCTACCGCGCCAATTCGCCCCTGTTCGCGCGTTACGGCGTCGAGGACATGATCTCCAAGATCTATTCGCCGGTCGTGGCACTGAAATCCGGCGGCTATCTGGTCATCAACCAGACCGAGGCCCTGGTCGCCATCGACGTCAACTCGGGCAAGTCGACCAAGGAACGCAATATCGAGGCGACGGCGCTCAAGACCAATCTTGAGGCCGCCGAGGAAGCCGCGCGCCAGATGCGCCTGCGCGACCTGGCCGGCCTGGTCGTTATCGACTTCATCGACATGGACGAGCCCAAGAACAACCGGGCCGTCGAAAAGAAGTTGAAGGATGCCCTGGCCGAAGACCGCGCCCGCATCCAGATGGGCAAGATTTCCGGCTTCGGCCTGATGGAGATCTCGCGCCAGCGCCGCCGTACCGGCTTCCTGGAAGGCACGACCGTCACGTGTCCACACTGCGAAGGCATGGGCCGCGTCCGTTCGGTGGATTCCGCCGCACTGTCGGCCATGCGCCGCATCGACATGGAAGCCATGCAGAACGGCGCCGGCGCCATTACGGTCAAGCTGCCCATGACCGTGGCGCTTTACATCCTGAATGAAAAGCAGGCCCACCTGGCCAAGCTGCGCGCTGAATGGGGCCTCAAGGTCAATATCGAGATCGATACCGATCTCGGCCACACTGACCTGCAGATCATCCGGACCGTGACCGCCGATGAAGTCGACTTCACGCCGCCGGTCCGCCCGGAGCCGGTCGCCTTCGACTTCACGGTCGATGTCGAGGATGAAGACGAAGACGAGGACGAAGAAGCGATCGAGCGCGAGGACACGGACGACGATGAGGCGTCCGCCCGCAGCCAGACGAAAGAAGAGCGCGACAGCGACGGTGAAGGTGGACGCCGCGGCAAGCGCCGCCGCCGCCGTCGGGGCGGACGTGACGGCGGACGTGAGCGCACCGAGGGTGACGCCGAACTTGCAGTTGCCGAATCCGCCGATGACGGTGAGGATGAAGACGGCGACGAGGACGGCGACGATTACCGCCGCAATGGCCGTGGCCGCCGTCGCCGTGGCCGCCGTGGCGGCCGCCGCGCAGGTTTCGAGAGCCGCCCGCGTGAACCCTATGGCTGGGTACGCGCCCGCACACCTTCACTGGAAGCGCCCTACGTCTGGATCGATCCGTTCGAAGAACAGCAGAATCGGCCGGTCCAGCCTCCACGTCCTGCCGTTGCCCTGCCCGGCGATGTTGCGGGCGTCGCTGCCGCCGGTGCGATCGGCAGCACGTCGACCGCTCCTGTGGCAAGGCAGGCCAGGAACCAGCCATTAGGGGCGGAGAACACGCAACCGACCTCGCTCGTGCCCGAAGACCTGCGCAACCAGCCGGCGCCCAAGCGCGCTCGCCCGCCGCGCAAGGGACGGAACGTCGTCACTGATGTCGTGGCTGACGTCTCTGCGGTCGCTGAAGCCGCGCCTGTCGAGACGACGGTTGAAGCGCCTGCCGAAACAACAGCAGGCGAACTGCCGCCGATCGAAGTTCGGGCACGCCCCAAGCGTTCGCGTAAAAAGGTTGTCGAGGCCGAGGCCACCGAAGCCGTGGAAACGGCTGCTGAGGTCGTCACCGAACCTGTTGCCGTCGCTCCGGCGCGCGCCACCCGCACGCGCAAGAAGGCCACTCAGGCGGCATCCATTGTCGCGGCCCAGGATACCGACATAACGGCGCTGGATCCTGTCATCGTCGCGCCGGAGCCGGTTATGGCGGTCACCAAGGAACTTGAAACCGTCGTCGCCGAGCCGCAGCCCGCAGCCATTGATCCGAACGAGATCAGCGCGCCGCCGGAAAAGCCCAAACGCGGCTGGTGGAAGCGCTAGCTTGTACAGTAAAGGGCTCCGGTTTGTACCGGGGCCCTTTTTCTCTTCCGGGCCTTTCCAACCCACCGACAACGCCTTAGATTTGTCATGCTTGCCGGATAGCGATAGGCTGCTGGGGACGTAGCGATGAAATATGACAAGGGCGCGGACTGTTTGTCGGCTCCGGGGTTTAATCCATGAACCGAGATCCCATGACAATTTCCAGCCGGCTTGGGAGGTTTGCCCGCAAGGCCCTGCGTACCGGCGTCTGCATGGCAGCGGCGCTGTCGGCGATTGCGTTCGCCGGCACAGCCGAAGCGCAGGGCGTCATTCGTGACACGGAAATCGAACTGTTTCTGAAGA
>CBIHPL010000088.1:0-9938 GCA_966212005.1 uncultured Asticcacaulis sp. | reverse complement strand
TCCCTGCCCGGGGTCGTGATCGAAATATTGCTGGATCACGCACGTTTCGCCCAGCTTGCAGGACACCGGCTGGACGAACGTGACGGTCCGGGGCTCCGACTGCGCCGACAGAGGCAGCAATGACACTCCGACAATCCCCAAACCCCTGAGCAGCATTCTCTTCATCGCGAACAGTCCTCACTCGCTTCATGATATTGCTGCGTCAGGCCGAAAGACAATCAGTGTTCCCGGAAGCTGCGCCAGAATGTCTGATTGAGCGGCTCGAACAGGTAGCCGAGGATCGTGCGCTTGCGCAGCGGCACGATGATTTCCACCGGCAGGCCGGGCTTGAGGACATCCTTGCCGCCGCGCACCTTGGAAATCTCGTTGACCGCCGCAGGGCTGACCTCGACCTGCGCCTTATAGAAATGCACGCCGGTCTTCTGGTCCTGGAAGGTGTCCGGCGAAATCTTGAGCACCTTGCCTTTCAGAATGGGCAGGTCGCGTTCCTGGATGGCGCTGAAGCGGATCTGGGCTTCCTGCTGGGGACGGATGTCATCGCCATCCTTGGCGTCGACCATGGCTTCGATGATCAGGGGCGCATCGTCAGGAACAATTTCCAGCATGACCTGGCCGGGTGTCACGACGGCGCCGGCATTGTGCACGGTCAGGCCGACGACGCGGCCGGTAGAGGTTGCCTTGACGGTCGTGCGGCCAAGCTGCGCCGATGCCGATGTCATGCCTGGCGCGACCTCGCTCAGGCGGCTGCTGATCTGTTCCAGTTGCTGTACGATCTGGGCCGCGGCCTGGCTGCGGACCGAGTTTTCCTGGGCGCTCAGTTCCGTAATGCTGGCGACGTTACGGCGCATATCGGCATTAAGACCGGCGTTGTCGGACTCAAGGCCTGCGATCGATTGCTGAAGCTGGCGGACGCGCGTCTTGGGCGCATACCCCTTGGCTTCCAGGCCTTCGACACTTGTCAGTTCGTCCTGGGCCAGCGACCGGCGCCTGTCGTTCAGTTGCAGCTGACGCTGGGCGCCGGCGATCATCTCCTGCGTCTGGTTACGACGCTTGGCCAGGACCGTCACCTGATCGGCGATTTCGCGATAACGCAGGTTCATCGCCTGGCGTTGCGTTGCCATTTCGTTGTCGACCAGCACGCGGTCTGCGCCCGTGAACATTTTCAGTTCCGGTGGCTCGGCAAAACTGCCGGCCCTTTTCATCTCCGCCAGGAGACGAGCCTGGGTGATCATCAGCTTGATATATTCGGACTTGAGCGCCAGTGCATTGGCTTCGGTATTGTCGCCGGCCAGCTCGATCAGGACCTGGCCCTGTTTGACGTAATCGCCTTCACGGACGTTCACGGCGGTGATGACCCCGCCTTCGCGGTGCTGAATCTGCTGCCTGGAGCCACTGACGACGATCGACCCATGGGAATAGATCGCCGCATCGACGCGGATGAGCGCTGCCAATCCGACGAACAGAAGAAAGAAGACGCCAACGAAAATGAAGCCGTTGCGAATATCGCGGCGCGGATCGTCCTGTTCGACGGGGCGGCCGTCGAAATCGACGGCAATCTCGGTCTTGTCGGTATTAACGAGTGCGTTGTCGCTCATGACACTGCTCGGAAGCTGGATTTAAAATCTATGCGCATTTGTCTGGAACACACGTCAGTTGCTTTTCACCAGGGCGGGCCTGCCGCCGGTGTCGTCACCATCGATCTGCGCCTGAGGCTGCTGGGCCTTGACCCATTCGTCCCGCGTGCCGAAGAAGGCGGCGCGACCGTTTTTCAGGAACAGAATCTTGTTGACGACCGACAGGATGGCGGCGCGGTGGACGATCACCATGACGGCCCCGCCACGATCGCAGAACGCCTGAATGACCTTCATCAGGGCGTCTTCACCTTCCTGGTCAAGGTGGGCGTTGGGCTCGTCCAGGACCAGAAGGAACGGATCGCCATACAGAGCCCGCGCCAGGCCGATACGTTGCGCCTGACCGGCAGACAGGCCGGAACCTCCGGCGCCGAGTACGGTGTTGTAGCCCTGCGGGAACTTCGAGATCATGTCGTGCGCGCCGGCGGCCTTCGCGGCTTCGACGATCTTCTGGTCGATCAGAAGCGAGTCTGAATTCAGCGTGCCTTCGAAACGGCTGATATTGGCTGCGATCGTACCCGGGAAGAGGCAGGTATCCTGGGGCAGGAAGCCGATGCATTTGCCCAGGCGCTGCTGATCCCATTCAGACCGTTCGGAGCCGTCGAAGCGGACCGTGCCGTAATCATAGCTGTCAATACCGACAATGGCCCGGGCCAGGGTCGTCTTGCCGGCGCCGCTGGGACCGATGACGGCAATCGTTTCTCCGGCCTTCACCGTAAACGATACGCCTTGCAGGAAGTAGCGCCGCTGTTCGCGGTTGGCGACCGTCAGGTTGTCGACCGTCAGCGATGCCTTGGGCGCCGGCAACTGCACCAGCTGAGGCTCAGGATCGACCTGGTAGAACAGGCCGTTGAGCTTCTTATAGGCGTTATAGCCCTTTGTCAGGCTGCGCCATTGCCCAATGATCTGCTCCATGGGCGCGATCGAGCGCGTCATCAGCAGGGAGGCGGCGAAGATAGCGCCGGCGGAGATTTGCTGAGAGATCGCCAGCCAGGCGCCGACGCCCAGGGCCATGGATTGCAGCAGCATCTTCAGGAACTTGGTCAGGGCCGCGAAATTGTCTCCGGCCGCGTTGGCGCGCAGGCCTTCGCTGACACCGATGTTCCGGCTCTTGAGCTGCACCTGGACCATTTCGCCCTGCATGCCAAGGGCGCGAATGACATCCGCCCGCGAGGTCAGGGCTTCCTGTTCGAGATAGGCGCTGGCGATCGCCTGGTTCGCCGAAGTGATCTTTTCGTAGGTCGCTCGCTCGTTCAGGAAGGTGATGAGCGCCAGGCTGCCGCCCGCCGTCAGCGCCAGGCCACCGAGATAGGGATGCAACAGAAAGCACAGACCGAGATAGAATATGATCCACGGCGCGTCGAAAAGGGCGATGACGCCTGGTCCGCTCAGGACGCCTTTCAGCGTGTCGAATTCGCGCATCATGCCGGCGAAGGAGGCGCTTTTGCCGCTGGTCGTCTGGATGGAATACAGCCTGTGCAGGATCTGGCCGGACAGCAGCTTGTCGAGGCGGGCAGCGGAGCGCATCAGGAGCCGTGTCCGCAACTGGTCCAGACGGCTCAGCACGACAAGGGCGAAAATCAGGATAAGCGTCAGATATAGCAAGGTAACGACACCGCCGGTCGGCACGACGCGGTCATAAACCTGCATCATGTAGATGGTTGGCGCCAGATAAAGCAGATTCAGAAAGAAGCTGAACACAGCAACACCCGTCAGGTGCTGCTTACATGCCCCAAGGGCCGCACGCAGCGCGGGGTTTATGTCCCTTTTTTCCGATTTACTGCTCATCTGCCAATGGCTCCCCTTAAATGACCCGCTTTTGAGGATAAGCGCCGGGCCATCAAGTCAGTCGTTATTTATCGCGTGCGGACGATGTTTTACAAACGGTTTGTATAGTTTTACTGAAAAGCTTCCGGCGGCACAATCGATTGCCCGCTCGGACACCCATTTCATGACACATCCGCTTAGCCACGATAAGTGCCCAGGCCTTAAAAAATCATGCACTCTCAAAGGCATATTTGGTCAATGCGATGATTGATCCGGTTTGGATCCGGACCCGGGCGTCATATCCGGCGATATCCAGTCTGCACGCCTGAACAACCGCTTTGCGGGTTTGCGTTGCGGGTAGCCGCCGACCTGCTGCTCATTGTCGATTATGCGCGTCGTACCATTGCGGGCGCGCGCCAGGATTTGCACGTCAATAGCGTCGCGATCCCACGGCCGCGCGCCGGCCGTCTCGAAGTTCCGTTTCCATGTCAGAGCCGAGGACACGGGATGCATGTCCGACGGAATATAGGCCGTACGCAGGTCCCGCTTCAGGGCGGACGCTTCGACTGCCGTGTCGTCCAGCGCGTCCAGCCTGCCGTTCGGCGTCACCCGCGCATTGTCCTGGACGTAGATCTCTACAGGCCCTTCACCCAGTATCCGCACGAAGGGCAGGTTCTTGCGCGTGTCCGGTCCGGGCGCATAGACATTGCCGATGACACTGAGGCGTCCTGTTCTTATCGGCTGTCCCGTCCATTCGCGCCCTGAGAGGTTATAGGACACAGCCGTGACACCGGGGTTGATGACGATGTTGTTGACAAACGCGCCCGTCGATCCGCCCTTGAACAGGGCGTTCCGGTCATGATTGCTGACGAAGATGTTGCCGGCGACCAGGATATTTTCGGCATTGTCGTGCACCAGCAGGCCTTTTGAATGCCCGCCTTTTTTATGCGTGGCATTCATGAGCGCTTCGGCGATGATGGAGTTGCTGATCGTCACATTGTAAGGCGCGCCTGCTGCCTTGCCCTGGCCTGCGGGCCCGTCGAAACGCGTGCCGGAAATGGACAGGTTTTCGTCGGTCGCCCAGCTGAAACTGCAATGGTCGACAATGACGTCATGGGCGCCGTAAAGCGTCAGGCCGTCGGCTTCCCAGCCAGAACCCGGAGCATTCCCGGCTGTCCCCGGGCGGAAGGATATATGCTGGATAATGACGTCGTGCGTCGAAATGCTGACCTTGCCGCGTATCACGGTTACGCCCGGCGACGGCGCCGTCTCGCCAGCGACCGTTGCATACGGTGAGCGCAGCTTGATGCTGCTCCCGGCCAGGTCGATGACACCGCCGACCTCGAACACGATCACACGCGGGAAGGTCTGTTCCAGAGCCGCCCTCAGGGACCCCGGACCCGTGGGATTGAGGTTTGTTACACGGACAATCTGTCCATCGCCTCCACCCCTGGTCCTTACCCAGCTGTTGCGTTGCGGGGTGAACACGTCGACGGCGCCGCCTGTCGACGCGGGCGCCGATATTCCGGTTCCAGCCATGCCGGCCAGGAACAACACGCCCGAGGTCATGACGAATCTGCGGCTGGTCATCGGTCCGATACGCTCTGACGATTTCAACGAAGGTATGGGCGTGTCTGTCTCGGGCAGATAACCTGAAGATATCGGGTTTTCCCACACAATTAACCTGACACGTGCGGATTTTGCACGACGCTGCATTTTTACATCTCGTCAATGAGTCGGGCGCATCGTTCAGACTAATTAACCGTGCGTGAGAACGGCGTTTTAACTCTGATATGCCAAAGTGGCGACGAACTGACAGGACGGATGCCATGCAAAATCGCAAACTGAAACCTTCCGCTGACGCGCCGCTTCATACCGCGACTGAGGTCGTTGATGTACCGGTCGCCGTGGCGGACGCCAGCACGGCGGCTTCCGTTCCTTCGCCGGCGCGCGGCCTTCAGGCCAGCCTGCAACGCCAGCTGGAGGGCGGCTCTACCGGTTCTCCCTCACCGAAAACCATTCCGTTCGGTTGGACGGCGCTGGGCATGATCGCCTTCTGCACCGCCTTCTGGACGGCTGTCGTGTACGTTCTCGCCTGACTCCTGTTTCCTTTCCCTGCTTCCCCACTGTCAGGCATGCCGCGGGCATGCTTTTTTTGCCGGCGTGTTTCCCGGCACCTGAACGTAAGAAAAACGCGCTCCCGTTACCGGAAGCGCGTTTTCGTGTGCGGTCGCGTGAGCAAGCCTACTTGCTGGTGGTGTAGTAGCTCTTATAGGAGTTGTAATAGTACTCACTGCCTATGCCGGACGCGATCGACTGTTTTTTGAGGTCCACCAGGGTCAGGGCGACACCTGCCAGATTGTCGAGTCCTTCGTTGTAAAGGATGTCGAGCGCGGTCTGGGTCGCGCCGACCGGCGTGTCGTTCCATTTGGCCAGCAAGACGACGACATCGGCCTGGTGGGCGAGAAGGCGCGTATCGACGATCGGCAGGACCGGCGCGGTATCCAGGATAATGACGTCGAACCGTGTCTTCAGTTCTTCCAGCAAGGCAGCCATGCGCGGCGTGCCGAATTGATTTTCAGAAGGCACCGGACCGTCGGTCACCG
This sequence comes from uncultured Asticcacaulis sp., assembly GCA_966212005.1. GTDB lineage: Bacteria > Pseudomonadota > Alphaproteobacteria > Caulobacterales > Caulobacteraceae > Asticcacaulis. The sequence continues at coordinate 3,934 of CBIHPL010000088.1, read as the reverse complement.
GCAGGTACACGACGCCACGGCCGCCGTCATAGAGCGCACTGTCCAGGCTGACCTTGTTTTGCAGGACCTCGATCAGGCCGGCCTTGTAGTCACCGCCGATCGAACTTGAAACCGAGTGACGGCGCAGGTCGCAGTCCACGACGACAACCGATTTGCCCAGCATTTGGATGGTTTTGCCAAGGCAGATGCTGGTCGTCGTCTTGCCCTCGCCCGGAATGGCCGAGGTAATGGCGATAACCCGCTTGTCCTCGCTGACCTTGCTGAAATTGATAGCGGTCAGCAGGATCTTGTACTGCTCGGCGAACACCGACAACGGGTTGGCTTCAAGATATTCCCAAAGCTTGCCTTGCGTGCTGATGCGGGTCTTGACCGTCGAGGCCAGATTGGCGATGCCGCCCAGGTAAGGCACATTCAGATGCTTGACCACGTCGGTACCCGAAGAGATGCCGCGGCGCATGGCGTATTTGACGCCTACGGCCGCTGCGCCGGCAATGAGGCCCGCGACAAACGACAGCATGACCGAGAAGCCAAGCTTCGGCGAGCTGCGTACGGTCGGGACCTTCGCCTCCGACAGCACCCGGGCGGTGGAGCTCTCGAGCCCCTGCTGAGTGGTCGTGTCCTTGTGACGTTGCAGGTAGCTTTCGTAGACCGTATGCGCCGCTTCGGCCTGCATCTGAAGATCGTGCAGGCGCGTATTGGCGGCCAGATCCTTGTTCAGCGAACCACGGGCCGACGACAGACCGCCCTGCAATGCCGCCAGACGCTGTTTGTCGACATCCACCTGGGTTTGCAGGTTGGCGACGATACGGTTCATCTCCGCCTGGACCTGGCGCTCGACAGCCGCCTCCTCATTGGTCGCCTTGACGACTTCGGGGTGCATGGCGCCGTAACGGCTGCGCAGATTTGCCAGGCGCGTGCGGACTTCGGTTTCACGCGTGCGCAGGTCGCGCAGGACTTCGGAGTTAAGCGTGTCGCCCGTCGAGGCGTCACCGGTACGCGCCACGTTCCTGGCAGCGTCCAGACGCGCCTGGTTGGCAGCCAGAGAGGCCTTGGCCTCGCCCTGCTGCTGCTGGAGATACAGCATCTGTTGCTCAGGCAGCGACGTGCCGCCCAACGGATTGTCGACGCCGAGGCCGTTTGCGATCTTGAACTGCTGGACGGCAGCGTCCGCGGCAATTGCCTGGGTGCGCAGTTCTTCCAAACGCTCGCCCAGCTGCTCGTTGGCGTTCGCCAACAGGCTGCTGCTCTGGTTCACCTGGCGCTTCGTGTACTGGTTAACCCAGGCGCTGGCGATCTGGGCCGATTTCACCGGCGAGCCTGTTTCGACGCTGACCGTGATGACGCGGGTCAATCCCTGGCGCTTGACGGCCACGGATTGCAGCACATTGGCTATGATCATCTGACGAAGCGTCTGGGGATCGACATTGCCGCTTGCCTTCTTCGGCAGATAGGCGGCCAGGCCCGACGGTTTGGCCAGGGTCGGATTGAACTCCGCATCCTTTTCCAGGCCAAGCTGTGTCACGACGCTGTCGGCCAGGGCCAGCGAGCGCAGAACCTCGACCTCCGTGTCGATCGCCGTGGAGTCTTGCGGCAGATCGGCCGCGACTTCCTGGGCCTTTGGAACGACTTTCAGCTTTTGGCCGCCGATCATCCCGCTGGCCGAGCTGGTGTATTTCGACGGAGCGGACAGGCTGAGCGCCACGCCGGCAAGAAATACGGCAACAAAGACACCTGCGAACAGCCACTTGTGTATCCGCAGCATGGAGATGACCGTGCGGATATCAAAAACTTCCGCGTTGGAATCCGAGTCTGCCGGCGCAACGTTTTGCATGTAATATCTGACCCGTTCGAGTGGTGGTTTAAATGGTCAAGGCTCATCGCCTCAACGGACAATACGCTGAGTTAGGACTTTAAATAGCAGGCCGTTGCTGCGGGTAAACCGACTACGGCGTCGCATGAAGCAGCGCCGCGCGGGGAGACCGCAGTTCGATTAGAAGTGCCGCTCCGCAATGCGGATGGTATCCCCTGGCTGCACCATAAGATCGGCGGTCAGCGGGACTTCGACTTCTTGCGTCTTACCGTAGGGTTTGACGAAAACGCGCTTCTGTTGGGCACGGTAGGTAAAGCCTTCGGCCCGGGCAACAGCATTCATGACGGTCAGACCGTCACTATAACCGTATTCACCGGCCTTACCGACTTCACCCATGATGTAGTATGGCCGGAAGTTGGTGATTTCCACGCTGACCTTGGGGTCGAGCAGGTAACCCGCCTTGAACTTGTTTTCGACCGCTGTGGCGAATTCCGACACCGTAAGACCACGCGCACTGACGTCACCGATAAGCGGAAGCGACACCATGCCCGCGCCATTGACAGCAAACTCACCGCTCAGATCGGGCTCGCCGTAAATCGTCATGCGCAGCTTGTCGCCGCCACCCATGCGATACCCGGCCACTGGCGACCCGGCGGGGGCAACTGCGGCTACGCTCTGGTCGGAAGTAGACACCTGGGCAACCGCTGCTGCCGGCACCAAGGTAAGCAAAGCAACTGTAAAGAGACCTCGCAAGTCCAATTCCTTCATTTGATGCCCCTCCGCACCCGCGCCAAGATACATAGACTTATGCCGCGAAGCAACATAAATCATTAACCCGTTCACGAGGGCGCAATTCCCGGGCCGGGAAAGGCATTTTTTGGACAATTAGCTGTATTACAGTGATTTAGCTCGGGTAGCCGGGTAGCTTCCAGAAATTTCGCTGTAGCGTTTTCGTGGAAAACAACGACCGGCAGCTCAGAATGGCGGCGAGCGATGCTGCGCCGCACAATGACTAGGCTGTCAGAATGTCGTCTTCAGCCAGGCGCCAACCCGATTCTCCGTATATTTCGGGTCCGCGAGCGCCGCCGCACCGCGCGACTCGAATTTGCGATTGCGGTAATTTACCTCAACCATCATGCGACGGTTCAATTCGTATTGCGCTCCGACATAGACGCCCTTGTACGCGTCTTCGCGTGCAATGCCGTTATACTCGTATTCGGTTTGCTCGTAGCTGGCGCCGAGATTCAGGCGGCGTGTCAGCTCGTGCCTGACCGTGATCCGTCCCAGGGTCAAAATGTATCCGGAAGCATTTTGCGCCGGTGCATCTTCGATCGAACGGCGCGCCGTGAAGGTAAGCGTCGTCAGCCGGGTCGGCAGGTAACGCAGATTAGCCAGGTAGGACGCGCCCGATACCGGCGGATAAAGCGGGTTCTTGTATTCCTGGCGCATGTAGCCCGCCTGAACGTCACCGGTCAAAAGATCGGTAAGATCGAACGCGGCGCCGACACGCAAGGTATATCCATCAGAATCGCGATTGTTCACCTTCGACTTGAAACGGATGCTGTTGCCTTCGTAATCCAGAAACACGGACGTTCCGGAGCCGAATTTGTAATCCACCCGGCCGGCCGCCGTCGACCGGCTCGAGTCACGGTAGTCCTGGTCGTATTGCAGGCCCCCGACACGATCGACATCGTCAAAATCGACCGTACGGTAACCCAGCGTCCCGACAAACCGCAGGCGATTGCCGCTGGTGGTGAAGGTCATGCGCGACATGGTCTGCCCGAACTCAACCGGATTTTCCGCATCCAGCGCCACGACCCGAATACTGCGCGGTTCGTGATCGCGCGAGACCTGGAAATCGCCGGCAAGGCTGGAGTACTGCGAAAAATCGTAACGTCCGCTGGCATTCAGCGCCGCATCGACCGTGTTTTCGCTGTCGTTATTGAAATAGCGTTCAGCGTCGACACTGGCCGTCGCCTTCAGTTCGTGCCGGCTCCAGCTGGACGCCAGCGAGACCGCGCCGCCCAGCTGGGCGATCTGGTCACTGTCCTTGGAGATACCGGAGAACTTCACATTGTCCGTCGTCACCAGGCCGACATAGCCTGTCGGCGTCAAGCCAAACGA
>CBIHPL010000087.1:0-9992 GCA_966212005.1 uncultured Asticcacaulis sp. | reverse complement strand
AAGGTGCTCTTGCTTTAAAGCGTTAGTTCTTCGACGTGCTGGACGAGGAAGACGACGATGCGGTGTCTTTCCTGGTCTCGCCTGTCGCGCCGGCCTTGGTCATGTTTTCGAAACGCTTGCCCGGCTTGTCGATAAGCTCGGCATCGGCATAGGCCTGACCGCGGGGATGTGCCGCCGCGATCTTGACGTCGCCGCCGTAGCCCAGGACGTCGAGGCCGCGCGTCAGGATGAAATCGCCGGTCTTGGTGTCGAAGCTGTCGGGCGGTACTTCCTGGACGTTGTGCGACGACCGGCGGGACTTGCCTTCGTCGGCATCGAGTGCGTTGCCATAGGCCGCTTCGGAATACTGCATGGCGGCCGTGGCGATATACTTGGCCTGCTCCTTCGAGGCGGCGACTTCCAGGTCGGGTTCGATGCCGGTCTTCTGGATCGAACGGCCCGACGGCGTGTAGTAGCGCGCGGTCGTCAGCTTGACGGCCCGGTTTTCACCGAGCGGAATCACGCTCTGGACCGAACCCTTGCCGAAGGTCGTCAGGCCCACGATCGAGGCACGGTGATGATCCTGAAGCGCACCGGCGACGATTTCCGCCGCCGAGGCCGAGCCCGGATTGGTGAGCACGACCATCGGCATGCCCTTGAGCATGTCGCCCTTCTTGGCCTGGTAGCGGATGATGTCCTTGGGATCGCGGCCGCGCTGGGACACGATCTCGCCGCCGTCGATGAACAGGTCGGCGACGCCGACCGATTGATCGAGCAGGCCGCCCGGATTGTTGCGCAGGTCGAGAATGAGACCCTTCATATTCTTGTTTTCGGCCATCAGCTTGGCCAGGGCATCGCGCGTGTCGTTGGCTGTCGTTTCCGAGAAGCTGGCAATACGCAGGTAACCGAAATTGCCTTCCATGCGGGTTTTGACCGAACGGACCTTGATGATTTCGCGCGTCAGCGTAACATCGAACGGTTCGTCCTTGCCGCTGCGCACCAGGGTCAGGGTGACCTTTGTGTCGGGATCCCCCTTCATCTTTGTGACGGCGTCGTTCAGGCGCATGCCCAGGATGCTGGTGCCGTTGATAGCCGTGATATAGTCGCCGGATTGAAGCCCGGCCTTTTGCGCGGGCGTGTCATCGATCGGCGTGACGATCTTGACCGCGCCGTCCTCACTCTGGACTTCGAGGCCGATGCCGCCGTAATTGCCGCGCGTCTTTTCCTGGAGTTCCTTGTAGTCCTCGTCCGACAGGTAGTTCGAATGCGGATCGAGGCTGGCCAGCATGCCTTCCAGCGCCGACTGGATCAGCTTCTTGCTGTCGGTCTTGACGACATAGTCCTGCTGGACGATCGTCATCACGTCCCCGAACAACTGAAGCTGCCGATAGGTGTCGGAACGAGGGGAAAAGACCGGCTGGTTGGCATAAGCCACGGCGCCAATGCCCAGGGCCAGGGCGGCGACGCCACCCAGAACGTAATTCTTCATGCGATCCTCAGGGGACGGGGTACTCAACTTAACTTCTCATATAAGAGTGTGAGTGTGGCGTAAACGGGGCGGTCCAGCCTGTGAATAAAATCTCTGCAAGCGCCGCCGTCAAGTGTCAGCGTGAAGACATCTGCAGAGATGTCAGGGGATTGACCGGTACGTCCCCGTGCCTCAGTTCCATATAGAGGGTCACCTTGCGTTCCGAAAGGTTGGGCATCCGGCCGATCGGTTCGTGGCGCCGCAGGGTCTGACCCTTGTCGACGAAGACCCGGCCAATGCCTGTGAGCACCACACGATAATCGTTGCCGGCATTCAGGATGACGACCTGTCCGTACGATTCGACGGGGCCGGCGAACTCGACCTCGCCTTCGATCGGAGCGGTGACCTGGGCACCCGGTTGCGCGGCAAAGCGGACGCCTCTTTCTCCCTGGCCGAAATCGGCGACCTTTTCGCCAACAACGGGTTGCTGCAGGCGGTTGACGTCCTTTTGCGCGGACCCGAGCAGCCCGCGCAGCGGAAGCTCGCCGCGCATGCGGTTTTCACGGGACTTCAGCTCTTCGGCGCGGGCCTCCAGTCGATCCGCTTCGCTTAGCAGCTGGTCTTCCAGAGCCAGCTTCTGGCTGATCAGCGCCTCGATTTCGGAGCGCTGACGAGAGACGTCGCTCTCGGCGACGAACAGGGCTTCGTTCTGCAGCGCAGCCTGGCGCCGCAGGCGGACCAGTTCGGCGTTCTGGGCTGACAGAGCCTGGGTGCGTTTCTGCAGTTCCGGCGTAATCTCGCGCATGATGATCGCGGCGACGACGGCGTCATTGGCGCGCCGGGTGGAGATGAAGATGGCCGGCGGCGGGTTGCGGGTATAGATCTGCAGCGCGGACAGGAGACGCGCTTCCTTGGCGCGCATGGCCGTCAGCCTGCGGGTAATATCGGCTTCCCTGAGATTGAGCGTTTCCAGCTTGGCGCGGTAGACGGCCGAGCGCGTTTCGGAAGCCCCCTGCCGGCGCGAAATGTCGATGATGCGCTGCCTCAGGTCCTCGACCTCTCGTCCGATCTGGCGCGCCGTCTGGCGGGTGGCGTCGCGTTTGCGGGTATTGGCGCGCACCTCCGCCGACAGCCGCTCCAGCTCTTCCTGCTCCTGCGCCGTCAGTGTCCTGGTCCGCTGCTGGGCGTCACCCTGCGCAACCGTTCCCAGCAGGAACAGGCAGGTCACCGTCAGGAAAAGGGCGTGGACGCGTGTCATGGTTACGAATCTATTGCACCCGGCCTTAACCCGCAATAAATGCCGGAGCGCTTTCCAAAAAAGTGTGAAACGGATTTCCGACCAAAAGCGCGCCGAAAATAAGGCGTCGGAGGATTTCCGTCGCCAAGCGGCCGGAAATGCCTGCGACGCCCCTTCACAGTAAGTTTGCCTTGCGTCCAGCGCGTTTTAAGCGTTCTCTCCGCTCCCGGTCACCGACGATTCTAAACGATTGCCCCAAACGACTGTCATGGATAGCCTGCGTCAGGCGCTGTTTCGCGCCCTAGCCAAATCCCACCTGCCGATGCTGCGCTCCGCGCTGGGACTGGGTGTGTCGCTGGCCTATGAGCCAGGTGACCCCGCGCCGGTATTTCACGCGGCGCTCAGCGGCCCGTTCGCTGACCTGGCCGTCCTGCAAACCCTGGAAGCAGCAGGAGCGGACCCTGCGACCTGCGATGCCTATGGCGGCGTATCGCCCCTGCATCTTGCCGTTGCCCTGCCGGATGATCGCATTCTCGAATGGTTTCTGAGCCAGGGGCTGGATGTCAATGTCCGCACGCTCGGTGGCAATACGGCGTTGATGCGGGCGGCCGGCATCACCAGATATGAAGACAGCGAACCGGCGTCCGGCGACTGGGCCTTGCGCGACGCGCGCGCGCTCATAGGTGCGGGGGCGGATATCAATCTGACGGATCATGCCGGCCGTTCGGCCCTTCATCACGCCTGCGAAGCGGGCGCCGGGGACATGGCGGCCTTGCTGGTCATGGCGGGAGCCGACCTGTCGCTGGTGGACGGAAATGACGATACCGCGCTGCACCTGGCGGTAGGCGGTGGCCACGATGGCATTGTCCGGCTGCTGCTGGAAAACGGCGCGGACCCGCAGGCGTTGAACAGCCTCGGTTTCAGCGGCCTGCACATCCTGGCCGAACGTGCCAGTCTCGACATGACGCCCGCGCACCTGCGCATCGCCGATGCCCTCATTCAGGCGGGCGGCGACCTGATGCAACACGACAATCGCGGCTTTACGCCGTTGGTCGCCGCGGCCGCCAGCGGCAATATCCCGATCGCAGCCGTCTTCGTGGCGCGCCATGCCGATGTCAGCGCCGAGGATGGCGCTGCGCTGCGCCAGGCCGTGACGTTCGAAGACGACGACATGACCGATCTGCTCATCAAAGCGGGAGCCAGCGTCGATCAGCCGTCTTTTCCGGATCAGGACCAGCCGCTGCATACGGCCGCGCAGGAAGGCTTCGCCCACGGCGTAAAGGTGCTTCTGGACAAGGGTGCGGATATTGAAGCGCGCAATGTCGATGGCGAGACGCCGCTTCTGGTCGCCGTGCGTTGCCGGAAATACGCGGTCGTGTCCCTCCTGCTGGCCCGCGGTGCGTCCGCCGCCGCCGAAGATCATTACGGCGTCACCGCCGTAGGCGCCGCGGAACAAAGACGGGACAATGTCATGCTGCGCCTGCTGATGCCGGCGGAAGCGCTAAAGGTCTAGGGTCCGTACGCGATCGCTATGGCCCCTAATCCCGATGATAGGGCAGGCCAGCCAGTATGGTCACCGCCCGGTACATCTGCTCGGCCAGCATGACGCGAACCAGGGCATGCGGCCAGGTCTGGGGACCGAAGGCCAGCGAGAACGCCGCTTCCTTACGTAAATCCGGATCAAGACCGTCTGCCCCGCCAATCAGGAAGATCACGCGGCGCTCACCGCGATCCTTATATTTCTCAACACGTTGCGCGATGGCGCGTGACGTCAGCGGCTCGCCGCGTTCGTCACAGGCAATAAGGATTCCACCGTCGGCCAGGGCCGCCCGGATGGCCTCGGCCTCGGCGGCTTTCAACTGGGCGGAGCTGAGGTTCCTTGCCTTCTTGGCTTCGACCTCGATGAGGTCGGCCGGCCCCAATCCCAGCGCGCGGCCGGTTTGGGTGGCGCGGTTGAGATAGTCGCGCGCAATCGCATTTTCGGTGGTCGCACCGAGTTTGCCGACGGCGCACAGGATAAGCTTCATGTCAGTTATTCAGGAGAGACCGGTACAGGCTGCGCAGCAACTGCTCGCGTCCTTGAGTCATTTCGACCTTGCAGCGTACCGGTTCCGCCATGGCCAGTGTTCCGCCTTCGTAGACCTGTCCGACGGCGTTGCACGTCAGGTTCATCTCTTTGACCCAGAAATCATGGGCAGCATCGAACGTCTTGGTCAGCGGCGCATCCGGGGCGAACTTGCCTTTCAGCTTGATCTCGGCGATCAGGGCTTCCAGTGATTTGGTGGCGACATCCAGCTGCACGCCATGGCAGACAGCCGCTTCCTGGCTGTTCTTCAAGTTCGCGCATTGAGTGGGAAGCTTGATGGGCTTGGCGGGGCGCTGCACAGCCAGTGCCGGTGCTGCCACGCACAATGACAAGCCTGCAATAAGCATTGCCAGTTGTTTCATAAAGCTTCCCCCCGGTGGCAGATCAGGAAAGGCTATGCTCGGACGGAGACAGCGACCAGATCTTTTCGATATTGTAGAAGGCGCGGACTTCCGGGCGGAAGACATGCACAACGACGTCGCCGACGTCGATCAGCACCCAGTCACAGGCCGGCAGGCCTTCGACCTTGGCCTTGCCGTAGCCGGCTTCCTTGAGGGCGCGCAGGACGTGGTCGGCCAGAGCGCCGACGTGACGGTGCGAGCGCCCCGATGCGATAATCAGGGTGTCGGCGACCGACGACTTGCCTTTGAGGTCGATGCAGACGATGTCCTGCGCCTTGTCATCGTCAAGACGATTGACGATCAGCGTTTCCAGCGACATGTCGGAATTCTGGCCTGTGGCCTCCCCTTCGGCCAGCGTGCTCAGAGTGGTGGTCTCAAGCGATTGAGACTCGATAACGGGCTTTTGCGCGTCATGCGCGGGTTGAAGAGACAGGGTCAGGGTTCCTTTTACGACGATATCGGGTGGATCGTATCACAAACTTGCTTACGGGTCATCCCTCGTTCAGGGCGCGAACTTCACATTTAAGTTCTGCAAGCGTTTGTCGATAACTAAGATCTTGAATCCTTGCCGGAATTATTTGTCGGCGACTCGGCGTTGCGCGCGGATCGCACTGGAAGAATGACCGTGCAGAGGTCCCTTGATGTAGCTCCAGGCCGGAGCATCACGGTAGGGGAGGATGTGACCGGCGTGTTCCGGGTGGCGGTAGCGCGCAAAACGTTTGGCCGCTGGCGACAGACGCGCTTTCATCAGCGCGCCGGGCCGTGACACGACGACCACAGGAACCATCTGCATGATCTGCACCCATCCGCGCCAGCGATGGAAGCCCGCCAGCGAATCTCCGCCCATGATCCAGACGAAGTTCACGCCGGGATAGCGGGTCTTCAAGGCGCGCAGCGTGTCCAGCGTATAGCTGGCGCCGATCCGGGTTTCGAAGTCGGAGATGACGTCGTTCGGACCGATAAACGGCTTGAGCTGTGCGATACGTTCCCCGAGCGGCGCGGTATCAGCGCGGCTTTTCAGCGGATTTTGCGGCGAGACAAGCCAGATGACGCGATCGAGCCCCAGGCGTGCCCGCGCCGTGTCGGCGACGTGGCGATGGCCTTCATGTGCGGGATTGAAAGAGCCGCCGAACAGGCCGACCGTCATGCCGCGTTCCAGATGCGGTCCGGTGCGCAGGGCGGAACCCATGGCAGGCGACATCGGGGCGGGGCCGGCAAACCACATCAGCAGATCATTTGTCCCACGGACTATACGGGGTAGAAGCTTGCGCCTCTTCGTCGTCGTCCGTACCGGGCGCATTGCCCTGGATGGTTTCCAGGGCGGCGAACAACAGCTCACGCACACCTTCGCCGGTCACGCCGGAAATCATGTGCGGGGTCTGGCCCGAAGCACGTTTGATCTTTTGCTTCAGCGACTTGCGGGTATCGGCGTCGATCGAATCGACCTTGTTGATGGCGACGATTTCCGGGCGCGCAGCCAGATCCTCCGCATAGGCCTCAAGCTCTCGGCGAATGACCTTGTAGGCCTCGACCGGATTGTCCTGGGTACCATCGACCAGATGGATCAGCACCTTGGTGCGTTCGACGTGGCCCAGGAACTTGGTGCCGAGTCCGGCGCCTTCGGACGCGCCTTCGATCAGGCCGGGGATGTCGGCCAGGACGAAACGCTGTTCAGGGCCCAAATCGATCACACCGAGATTGGGGACAAGCGTCGTAAACGGATAGTCGGCGATCTTGGGTTTCGCCGCGCTCGATGCCGCCAGGAAGGTTGACTTGCCGGCATTGGGCAGGCCCAGCAGGCCGGCGTCGGCGATCAGTTTCAGCCTTAGCCACAGCCACTTTTCCTCGCCTTCCTGGCCGGGCAGGGCGAAGGTCGGGGCCTGGTTGATCGGCCCCTTGAACCGCGTATTGCCCCAGCCGCCATTGCCGCCCTTGGCCAGCAGGTGGCGCTTGCCGGGTTCGTCGAGATCGACGATCAGGGTCTCGAAATCTTCTTCGAACACCTCGGTGCCGACCGGAACCTTCAGGACGATGTCTTCGGAATTGGCGCCGTGCATCTGGCGGCCCTTGCCGTGTTCGCCGGTCCTGGCCTTGAAGTGCTGCTGGTAGCGGTAGTCGATCAGGGTGTTCAGTCCTTCGACGGCTTCGATCCACACGTCGCCGCCCTTGCCGCCATCGCCGCCGTCGGGACCGCCATTGGGGATGAACTTCTCCCGGCGGAAGGAGACGCTGCCGCCACCTCCGTTGCCGGAGCGGATAAAGATTTTACACTGGTCCAGGAACTTCATTGTCTAAGCGTTTTCGAAAAAGTGGGTTTGCGGTTTTTCGATAAAAACGCGTCTTACCAAAACACGTTCTTGTACGAAAACGAGCACAAGATCAACGACCTTGTGCTCAGAGGGAGAATAAGGAGGTGGAAAGCCCCGCCGTTGTTTAACGACGGGGCTGCTAAAACTACAGAATCCGGATCATGTGCAGGGCCTGATGCTCGCCATCACGCGCCAGCGATGTCTCCATGGTCTTGCGGCCGGTATAGAGGAAGTCGGCATTGACCAGCAGCCGCGCGGACGGCTCATTGTCGGCAAAGTGCGCCGCCTGGATGATGCGGTGCAGCTTGCGCTTCTTGACCCAGCGAAGCAGGCCGTCGATGGCCTCCAGCGCATAACCACGGCCCTGATGCGCCGGTGCGATGAAGACGCTCAAATTCGGCCCGAAGGTGTGCATGCCGGGCGCCTTGCCGCAGGTCGACTTGGTCAGAGAAATGACGCCGATCAGTTGCTCATCCTCGACGCGAATCGCCCAGTAGGTCAGCTTGGAGGCCGCCATGTCGTTCAGGAGCCTCACGGCTTCGTCGCGGCCGAGCGGGTGAGGAATGGCGTGGGTCATGCGCGCCGCATTTTTATCGGCGAACACCGCGATAAAATTGTCGATATCCGAGGTTTTGAGCGGAGTCAGGCTGAGGCGTGAGGTCTCGATGCTGATCTGCTCCGGCCTGCCGCGGTTTGGCTGCCGGTCAATGTCATGTCTGGTGATCATTGCTCATCTCCTTGGCCTTTTACCCGGTCCTTATGCGGAAGGGATGGGGCCTATTTAGGGTCGAACTGTGTCAGTTCGAGTGGTCGGGTGTCTGAGCGGGATCACTTTTTTGGTTTCAGGTCATTTTTCTGAAAGCCAAATGCGAAAACGGGAGCCCGGTAAAATCCGGACTCCCGCTCAAATCTCGGTCCGGATCGGCTTGACTTGCGTAAGCACGATCCGAAATGTCTGATCAGTGCTTATTCGGCGGCCGCTGCGGCCGGGATGATCGACACGTAACAGCGGTTATCGCGCTTGGTCGTGAACTTCACGGCGCCCGTCGCTGTCGCGAAAAGCGTGTGGTCGCGGCCGAGGCCGACGTTCGTGCCCGGCCAGAACTTGGTGCCGCGCTGGCGGACCAGGATGTTGCCGGCGAGAACGTTCTCACCGCCAAAACGCTTTACGCCAAGGCGCTTGGATTCTGAATCGCGGCCGTTGCGCGACGAACCGCCAGATTTTTTGTGTGCCATGAGACTAGCTCCTCAAATCTTGTTCTTACGCTTCGTCAGCGCTGGTTTCGGTCTTCTTCTTCGGCGCGGCCTTCTTCTTGGGGGCCGGAGCCTCCTCAGCAGCGACCGGAGCCGTTTCGACGGCCGGAGCTTCGACAGCCGCAGCCAGACCACGCGGCGCCAGGTTACGGGCGCGGGCGTTCAGTTCCAGCTTCGTCGTCAGCGAGACAGTGCCGTCCCAGTTCGACGTCTTGCCGGCGCCGGAAATGCCGGTGACGCGCAGGACGGTTTCGGGTTGGCGGTGGCCGGTCGTGCGGCGATAGCCCTGACGGCGGATCTTCTTGAAGATGCGGACCTTCTCGCCCTTGCGGGTTTCGATCAGGGTCGCGGTGACCGCAGCGCCATCAACCAGCGGAGCGCCGACGACTTCGCCGAGCATCAGCACTTCGTTGAAGGTCACGGCAGCGCCGGGTTCGCCTTCGAGCTTTTCGACCTTGATCAGGTCGCCGGCGGCGACACGGTATTGCTTACCGCCAGTTTTAATGACCGCGTACATGGTCAAGTGCCTCATATAAGGCGCAGGCGTTGTGAGCGATGCTCAACTGTCCGCGCGAGAAATGGAAAAACCGCCCCATGGACCGGGTAGGCCCTGGGCGAGAGGGCGCGACTTATACTCAGATGCGGCATAGAGTCAACGCTGTATGCCGGAATTTCGTCAATTATTGTCTGCGACTTTACGCTGGATGGTCGGCCAGGGTGGTTGCCACTTTCATGAGCAGATCGGCATTGGCGTACATGCGTTCGTTGGCAAGCCTGAGCGCCTGAGCGATACGATCGGCCGGCGCCGGGTGCGCGTCGTCCTTCAGCCAGCGCTCTACCGAGCTTTCCGACACGCCGATGGCCTCGGAAACCTGGCGGGCCAGGCTCTTGCGCGGATCGGTGCGCCAGGCCAGATCGGCCAGGCGGGCAAACTCCTCGGCGCTCAGCAGTTGCGGACGGGCCTTGGCGGCGGGAACGGCCAGAGTGGTGGGAAGGGTATCGGGCATAGTCTCAACTCAATAATTGTGCGGTGCAATATAGCGCATTTCTTTTGAAAGCAGAAGCCGAATTTCACAGGTCGGCCCTATGTCGGCTTTCTTCACTTGATTTCGTGCCGCAAACGCTTAACTAACCGCCATATCCTTGTCCCATTATAAAGTAACAGACACATGGCCGATACCGCTGCTGTTTCGCAAAAGACCCCCGTTACCGTGCTGACCGGATATCTCGGCGCCGGCAAGACGACGCTTCTCAACCG
>CBIHPL010000086.1:0-10045 GCA_966212005.1 uncultured Asticcacaulis sp. | reverse complement strand
CGAACCACAGCAACACCAGCTTGGTGTCGTTGGCGCGCGCCTGTGCGATGACGGTGTCGATGACCGAGAAGTCGAACCTGCCCTGTTGCGGCTCAATCTGGTCCCATTCGACCGGCGCCAGCACCGTATTCAGGCCCGCCTTGGTCAGGGCCGGCCAGTGCGTCGCCAGATGCGCCGGGTCCGATGCCGTCGAATTGCCGAGTTCACCGCCCAGGATCAGAAAGGGTTTATCGTCGACAAACAGCTGCGCCGCAGTGCCTTGTTTTTCCAGGCGGGGCATATCCTGCGCGACAACCGCGCTGCTTAAAGTCAGACCGCAAACCGTAGCCAACAGGATATTTCGCAGCATCAGGCCTTCTCCACCTTGATCGGACGCGACATCAAAAGGCCAATGGCCGCGTCGACGCTGATCGAGCCGTTGAGCACGGCCGCGACTGCGTTACACAGCGGCAGGTCGACGCCCTGGCGCTTGCCGAGATCGACGACGGCCGGCGCCGACTCGACGCCTTCGGCCACCGACACCTTGTCCTTCAGGAATTCCGCCAGTGTCTGGCCCTGGCCCAGCGCCAAGCCGACACTCATATTGCGCGACTGCGGCGATGAACAGGTCAGCACCAGGTCGCCCATGCCGCACAGGCCGGTCATGGTTTCGGGCTTGGCGCCCATGGATATGGCCAGCCGCGTCATTTCGGCGAAACCGCGCGTGATCAGGGCGGCGTGGGCGTTCTTGCCCAACCCCTTGCCCTCGCTGATGCCGCAAGCAATGGCGACGACGTTCTTGATGGCGCCACCGGCTTCGGCGCCGATCAGATCGGTGGACAGGTACGGCCTAAAGCTGGGACCGGCGATGGTGGCGGCGATCCGGCCGGCAACCTCCTCGTTCTGCGAGGCAATGGTCACCGCGCTCGGAAGACCCATAGCCACTTCGCGCGCGAAGTTCGGCCCCGCCAGCACGGCCGGACAGGCTTCAGGCAGGACGGCGTCCAGCACCTCGGTCATCAGGGCGTCGCTGCCGCGCTCCACGCCCTTGGAGCACAGAACGACCGGCAGGCCGGCGCGGGTATAGGGTTTGAAAGCGGTCAATGTCGCGCGCATATGCTGGGCGGGCGGCACGGCCAGGATCAGGTCGCAGCCGGCGAGGTCTGCCAGGTCGTTGGTCGCCGTCACGCCTTCGGACAGCTTGACGCCGCCGAGGTAAAGACTGTTTTCGCGGCGGTCACGAATCGAGGCGACAACTTCCGGCTCACGGGCGTGCAGGGTGACGGCATTGCCGCCGAGCGTGACGACCTGCGCCAGGGCCGTGCCCCATGCGCCCGCGCCGATCACCCCGATACGCCGGTATTGCTGCGTCATGCCTTGGCCCCTTTACGTCCCTGAATCTTATATATCGGCGAGTCCACGGCCCGCGCCTCGTCCAGCGGCCAGCGCGGCCGGGCGAGCGCAGCCATGTCAGCGGCCGGATCGCGCGGCATACTGACCCGCTTTGCGAAATGTTCAAGCCCGGCCAGGGCGATCATCGCCGCATTGTCGGTGCAATATTTCAGGGGCGGGGCGACAAAGGTGAAACCGTTCCTGGCGCATAGGGCCTGCAGGGCTTCACGGATGGCGGTATTGGCCGCGACGCCGCCGGCCACGACGAAGTCCGGCGTCGCGACGTTCATCTCTTCGCGGAACTGCTTTTGCGCGCGGTCGGAACGCTCGACCAACTGGCGCGTGATCGCCGCCTGTACCGAGGCGCACAGATCGGCGCGGTCCTGCTCGGTCTTCACTTCCTCGTGGGCGATCTTGGCGGCAGCTGTCTTCAGGCCCGAGAACGAAAAGGCGCAGTCCTTGCGGCCCAGAAGTGCGCGCGGCAGGTTAAAGCGCGTGGCGTCGCCCTTTTTCGCTTCGCGTTCCAGCGCCGGCCCGCCGGGATAGCCGAGCCCCAGCACCTTGGCGATCTTGTCGAACGCTTCACCTGCCGCGTCATCGATGGTGGTGCCGAGGCGCTCATAGTCGCCGACATCGCGGACCGACAACAACTGGCAATGGCCGCCTGACACCAGCAGCAGCAGGAACGGAAAGCTGACATCCTCGGTCAGGCGCGCCGACAGGGCGTGGCCTTCGAGATGGTTGACCGGCACCAGCGGCAGATCGTTCGCGAGCGCATAGCCCTTGGCGAAACTTAAACCCACCATGACGCCGCCGATCAGGCCGGGTCCGGCGGTGGCAGCAACAGCGTCGATCTTCGCCTCGCCGGCTTCGCGGCGCGCGTGGCGCGCCATGGATTCTTTGGTTTCGCGGTGGCGGCGCGCAGCAATTTCCGGCACGCCGCCGCCTAATTCGGCGTGCTGGATGACCTGGGAATGAATGACGCTCGACAGGACTTCGACGCGGCCGTCCGCGTCACGCCGCACTATAGCTACGGCAGTTTCGTCACAGCTCGATTCGATGCCAAGAACGGTAAGGGTTTGGGACATGCGACTTCACTTATACCTCCCGGCAAGTCGGGAAGGGGGACCGCGCCGTGAAACGGCGTGGTGGTGGGGTTCTTACTTTCCTAACACCTGCGACAAAGCCTCGCGTCAAGCCTTTTGCATTGAACCCTGTCACGAAAGTGCTACCTAGCGGAAATGACCATCAAACTGAAAATCGGCACGCGCGGCTCGAAACTGGCCCTCACCCAATGCGGTTGGGTCCAGCGCCAGATCGTTGCCGCCATGGGCGATGATCCGGCCGACGCCGACGCCATCGCGCCCCTGACCGTGATTACCACGACCGGCGACCGCATTCAGGACCGCCGCCTGATCGAAGCCGGCGGCAAGGCGCTGTTCACCAAGGAAATCGAAGAGGCCCTGCTGCGCGGCGATGTCGATATCGCCGTCCATTCCCTGAAGGACGTGCCGGCGCATGAGGTTCCGGGCCTGTCGATCTGTGTCATCCCCGTCCGTGAAGACCCGCGTGATGCTTTCTTAAGCCCCCGCCATGCCAGCCTGAGCGACCTGCCCAAGGGTGCCCGACTGGGCACCGCCTCTATGCGCCGCCAGGCCCAGGCCCTGAGCTGCCGGCCGGACCTGGAGGTCGTCATGGTGCGCGGCAATGTCGACACGCGCCTCAACAAGCTGAAGGCCGGAGAGTGCGATGCCCTGCTGCTGGCGGCCGCCGGGCTGAACCGTCTGGGCCTGAGCCACGAAATCCGCTCCTATATCGATGCCGATCAATATGCCCACGCGCCGGGCCAGGGCGCCCTGGCTATCCAGTGCCGTACCGAAGATGTGAGCCAGGACTGGATGAAACGTCTGCATCACCAGGAGACATTCGTCGCCATTCAGGCCGAACGCGGCGCCTTGGAAGCCCTCGAAGCGTCGTGCCGCACGGCAGTTGGCGCCACGGGCAAGGTCACCGGAGGCACCCTGTCACTATTCGTCGAGGCCCTGAGTGCTGATGGACAAAAGCGCTGGCAGCGGCGAGAGACGCTTTCAAACGCCACGCCGCAAACCGCACGCGAACTGGGCTTGCGCCTGGGCCTTGAAATCAAGGCCGAAGCCGGCCCGGACCTGATCGTTGCGTAAGGGGGCGCGCAACGAGAACGGGGAGGGGAACCACAAGCGGAGCAAAAGGTGGTGGGGGCCCTTGCACCCATGAAAAACGTTGTCTGGATCACCCGCACGCAAGGCGAAGCCACGGCAAAGGCCATCGAAGCCCTGGGCCATGAAGCCGTGCTGGCGCCGCTCCTCGCTGTCCAGCCCGTCGATGCAAACCTCCACCTTCCCTATGACGCCGTCATCTTCACCAGCCGCAACGGCGTTTCCGCCTTCGCGCGCCTGTCCCATCAACGCGACCTGCCTGCCTGGTGCGTCGGCGACGCCACGGCCGCCGAAGCCCGCAATCACGGCTTTAGAGACGTGATCAATGCCGGCGGCGATGCCCCTGCCCTGTTCGATAAACTCAAGGCCGAAGCGACGCGTTCGACGCGCTTTCTTTATGCCGCGCCGCGCGAACCGTCCGCGCCGATCTCGGCCTGGATGTGGGCCGAAGGCCTCCTGGTCAGCCAGGTCGCCGTCTATGAAACCGTACCGATCACACCCGCCCTGCCGGACGCGGACCTCCGCCGCATTACGCACATCCTGATCCATTCGGCCCGCGGCGGCCGGGCCCTGGCTTCACATCTTGTTAGCCTTGGCAAGTTTGCCTTCACCAATTCATGCTTTATCTGTATTTCTGAAAAGGCATGGCTGGGGTTTGCGGGCGCCATCCAAGAGCAGGACCCGGACCTGCTTACGGGGGTCAAACGACGGATTTCTCCGTTACCGGACGAACTGTCCATGTTAAAACTGATCGACGGGGATGCATGCTAATCTGTCCCCGATAGGACACCGAGCATGACCGAGCCGCTGCAACCCGCCGCCTCAGAACGCGAAACCTATTCCGAAAGCGGTCTGAACGCTTCGGACTATGGCAAGTCCGGGCCAAGCCCGGCCGCGGCGGCGACGCGCATGTTCATTCTGTTCGCCATTCCCCTGGCGGTCATGTTCATCATCCTCATCGCCGCCTTCGCCTGGAAACTGAACCGGGGCGCGTCCACCGCGCCTGCGCCCGTCGTGGCTGCCGCGCCGGCCAAGGACGCCCAGATCGCCCAGCTGCAAAGCGAGATCATCCGCCTGCAAAGCCGTCTGGCGACGCCGGCCACGACACCGGAAACCGCCCCGGCGGTTGCGGCGCCCGTACCGACCTACGCCGATCCTGCCCTGCTGGCCCAGCTATCGCAACGTCTTGACCGGCTGGAAGCCAATCAGCACGCCCTGGCCCGCGCCGCGGCAGCTGCCAATGCCGCTGCCGCGCTTCAGCTCAAGGCCCACTCGTCCGAGCCCTTCCTGAATGAGCTGGCGGCGGTCGAACCAGCCTTCGACGACCCGTCGCTGACCGCGCCTTTGCGTGCGGTCGCCGAACGCGGCGTCGCCTCGGAAACCCAGCTGGCCATAGAATTTCCTCAGGCCGCGGCCGACGCCAACATCGCTGCCAAGGCCGCCAAGGGGGACGCCAGCCTGTTCGACCGCGCGCTTGACGCCTTAGGTTCGCTGATCTCAATCCGCCGCATCGACAATATCAACGGCAAGGGCGCCGAGGACATCCTGGTTCGCGCCGAAACGCGCCTGAACCAGGGCGACCTCAAGGGCGCGCTGGCCTATCTCGACACCCTGCCGCCCGAAAGCCAGAAGGCGCTGAAGCCGTGGCTGGACAAGGCGCGCGCCCGCGCCCTGGTCGACGGCACGACCCTGCGCCTGACGCAGATGACCCTGCAAAAGCTTGCCCGAATGAGCGATGGGGCCAGCGACACCGGAGCCGCGCTGTGATCCGTACCCTCCTTATCCTGCTCGGCATCACCATCCTGCTCGCCCTCAGCATCGGGTCGCTCGGCGGCGACCCGGGCGTGGCCAGCCTGACCTGGCTGAACTACCGCATCGACACCTCGGCGGCGGCCGCCGTCAGCATCATCGGCTTCCTCGCCTTCTGCGCCGTCTGCTTCTGGAACCTGGCCCTGTGGCTGTCGCGCTCACCGCAGCGGGCGGAGCGCGCCCGCGCCGAAACGCGCCGCCGCCAAGGCGATGAAGTCCTGACGCGCGGTTTCCTGAGCGTCGCCGCCGGTGATGGCTTTGATGCCCGCCGCAACGCCGTCAAGGCATTGGATCTCTGCGACAATGTCGCCCTCGTCCGCATCCTGACAGCCATGGCGGCGGAAACCTCGGGCGACGTCACCGCTACCCGCGCCGCCTATACCGCCATGCTGAGCGTGCCGGAGCTCAAGCTTGCCGGCCTCAAGGGCCTGATGCAGCTGGCGCAGAGCCAGGGCGACAAGGCCGAGGCCGTCAAGCTGGCGACCGAAGCCTACAGCCAGTCCAAGCCCGCCATGTGGGCGTTCGAGACCCTCTTCGAAGCCCGCCTCGAAGCCGGCGAATGGTCTGAAGCCCTGGCCCTGATCGAAGGCGCCCTGACGCGTAAATTGATCTCGCCCATCTTCTCCGAACGCGCCAAGGCGTCGCTGATGGCAGCATCGGCGGCGGGCATCGAAGCCTCGGACGAAACCCAGGCGCTCGACTACGCCGTCCGCGCCGCCAAGCTGCAACCCCAGTTCACCCCGGCCGCCGTCATCGCCGCGCGCCTTTTGCGCAAGACGGGCAAGCTCGGCCGTGCGGAAGACGTGCTTGAAGCCGCCTGGGCCGCCAGTCCGCACCCGGCCCTGTGGCTGAGCTATCGCGACCTGGTGTCGGATGAGACGCCCAGGGAAAGAGCCCGGCGCCTGCAAGGATTGATCGACCGCAACCCGAAGCACCTGGAAAGCCGCATTCTTCAGGTCGAACGCACCCTGCTGACCGGCGCGCGCCAGGACATTACCGACGCCGTCAAGGCGCTGGAAAACGCCAGCACGCCCGACAGCCTGACCAAACGGGCCTGCGCCGTTCTGGCGCGCGGCGCCTCGGCGCTTCAGGACATGGATACGGCGCGCGCCTGGGCGGCCCGCGCCGCCATGGCCAAATCCGATCCGGAATGGTCGGATATCGATGCCGAAGGCCGCGCCTTCGAATACGGCGCCGCCGACTGGTCGAACCTGATCCTGACCTTTGCCGGCAAGGCGATCCTGGTCCATCCGCGCTTTGAGCGCGGTGAAAAAGGCCTGCCGGAAATGCCCGACCTGCCGTCGCGCTATGTGCCGTCGATGCCGTTCATCAAGGCGGCGCAAAAGCGTTCCGGTCCTGTCCCCGTGCCGGACGATCCCGGCGGGTTCGACGCCGCCATTACGGGTCAGGACCTCGACGAGGCCGAACCCGTCGCCGTCAAGCCCGCCCGCAAGGCGCGCGCACCGAAGGCTGTGAAATAATCTCTGTCGGCCCTTGGCAAGGGGCACGCAGTTGTGTAAAGACACGCCCCTGTCCGCGAGGCCAATTTGCCTTTCGCGGTTTTCCGGGCCGCTTTAGCTCAGCCGGTAGAGCACCTCATTCGTAATGAGGGGGTCAGGTGTTCGAGTCACCTAAGCGGCACCATTTCTTCCGAAAATGCAATTGCGTCGTTCAGTAATGTCGGGCGTGGATTTCATTGCGACGAACACTACCCGCCCAACAAACCACGCACCCGGTTATAATCCACGAGCTTAGCCTGATAGTCGGCATAGGCTGCCCTGAACCCTTCGGTCTGATTCAGGCCCATGTCGATCAACAGGTTGGCTTTTTCCGCGGCCAGCTTCACGTGGTCCCTGAGAATGATCAGGCGCGTGGCGAGCGCAACCGGGTCCGGCTTTTCGTGCAAAGACGTTTCGGAATCGGGATTTTGCAGCAGATCAGACATCACAAACTAACATCCGGAGAAGTTAAGATGGAACACCCGCTTCATAGCCGATCTCGGTTGCTGTCCTGTTAATCGTGCACAAATATTCGCAACCGCGTTCCACGGAAACAACTGTTAAGGCAAGTACAGATTGCAAGGAATAAAATTTCGCATACTTGCGAACATCTAGATGGTGCCCAGGAAAGGACTCGAACCTTCACGGCCGTTAAGCCACTGGCACCTGAAGCCAGCGCGTCTACCAATTCCGCCACCTGGGCACACTATCTAGGTGGTAGGTTCGGTCTTGCGACCGAAGGCGGCGACCTATAGGGGCAAACTTTACGACGGTCAACGGGCTTATGACGGTTTTTTAAGGCCTTAGGGCGATTTTCCACACCTTCGCCGCGCCCTGCCCCATTGCCGGTTCTTTATTTCCTCACCCAGCCGCCGCATCTCAATATTACACGCCCCTCCCTATCTTCCCTCGCGCCGTCATAATGAGAGGGAATATTCATGCCTATGCGTAAAAGTCTTGCGTCCATCGCCGCCGCCGGCCTTCTGGCATTGGCCGCCTGTTCCGGTCCCGTCAAGGACGACAAGGCCGCCGATTTCGTCACCAAGGCGTCCGTCGCCAACCTCTTCGAAATCCAGACGAGCGAGCTGGCCCTGCAGCGGTCGCAGAACCCCGAAGTGCGCGCCCTGGCTCAGGCGATGATCACCGATCACACCAAGGCCGGTGCCGATCTCCAGGCCGCATTGACCGCCGCC
This sequence comes from uncultured Asticcacaulis sp., assembly GCA_966212005.1. Taxonomy (GTDB): domain Bacteria; phylum Pseudomonadota; class Alphaproteobacteria; order Caulobacterales; family Caulobacteraceae; genus Asticcacaulis. The sequence goes on along the minus strand of CBIHPL010000086.1, from coordinate 1,978 downwards.
AAGAGCACGCTGATGCCCGCGACCACCCTCGATGAGGCTCACCAGAAGAAGTACGAAGACCTGGCCAACGCCAAGCCCGAAGAGTTCGACGACAAGTATGTCGATATACAGACCGATGCGCATAACGAAGCCGTCGCCCTGTTCAAGGACTATTCCGACGGCGGCACTGCCGGGCCGGTCAAGGATTTCGCCGCAGCGACACTGCCCGTGCTTGAGGGTCACAAGGCAAAAGTCGATACGATCGACGACGTGACCCATTCCGGCGAGACCAATTCCGCCAAGGCGTCGGAAGAGGCATCCGAGTCGGCGGCCGGTCACTAAGGCCTCGCCATCAAGAAAAAGGCGCTGTCAGCGATGACGGCGCCTTTTTTTGTTACGACGCAAAGGCGGATTTCGGAATGTGCGTGATGCGGCACGCCAGGTCCGCTTCACCGGAGGCCACGACATAGTGGTCGCCGCCATCCGCAATCCCGGTCGTGAAGACGACGTCGCGGATATACATCTGGTGTTCCAGCGGCCGGGTCAGTTCCGGATTGGCTTCGATCAGCGGCGCATGGCTGGTGCGCAAGACCCGGCTGGGCTCATCCTTGTCCATCAGCGACCAGTAGGTGCGGTAGATACCGACGATCTCCTTGGGTTCGACCCCATGCCACAGACTGAGCCAGCCCTCATCGGTCAGGATCGGTGGCGTGCCGCCGCCCATACGCGCCGTCGCCACCGTGCCGGAATGCGGCCGGATACCTGGCTTGGCGTAAGGCTTCCAGAACAGGCCGTCGTTCGAATGGGCCAGGTTGATCGACGGGCCGGCGCGCCATTCGCTGCCCGGCGGATAGGCGAAATAAAGGTCGCCCAAAGGCCGCGTCTGTGCGAAATACTGCCCGTTCACCTGGCCTTCGAAAATCAGCATGTCCTTGTTCTGATGGTCGAGCACGATGTCTTCGAAGGTCCAGTCAAGCCCGTTGACCGAACTATAGAGCGTGGTCGAATGACGCTCGGGGCTGACGGAGCAGGTCGTCATCAGCCAGCGGTCGCCGACCTTGGAAATCCGTGCGTCCTCTACACCATAACATTGCAGGCTGTTTTGCGGCGCCACGGCCTTGTCGTAATGGACGGTAACGACCTTAAGCCCATCCGGCGCCAGTTCGACCGGCAAAAGCCACGACAGTGAGGTCAGGGCCATGATCTTCCAGCCGCCGCCATGCAGCAGGAACTTGCGCGGATCGGCGGTATTGGCGAGTTCTAGCGGCCAGGCGTCCAGCACGTAACGGCCTTCATCCCAGCGGATGGCATGGACGTGGTTGTCAAAGATCGGCGTGCGCAGGGCTTCGGCGACCCGCACCATGATCAGCAGATTGCCGTTGGGAAGCCGCGTCATGCCGGGATTAAAGGCGCCCAGCACGTAGGTTTCGACGTCGATATGCCCTCTGAGCGGTGACCGCGACAGATCGATATCGTCAGGCACGAAAACCAGCTTGTCTACGGCATAAGGACTTTGCTTCGCCGGCCCAGGCTGCAAACCTGCCGGTCTTTGATCGTCGTGCATAATGCGCTTCCTTGAAATTCCTGAACGCCCTGCCGCACTGGAAAATACCGGAGCGCGGCTAAGTTTTGAGTGGGCGAAGACCGCAGAAATATAAGGAAACGGCAGGCGTCCTTAATGCAGCGGCAGGACGAATATCAGCGAAACGACCAGCATGAATCCGGCCACGCCGCTTGCCACCAGCGGAATAAACAACGGCACACCGACTTGCGAGTCCGGACGGGGATCGTATGTCATTCTAACCTCGATCATATGGGACAGTTATCTGCCTGGCATGATTTAAGACTCGATTCTTGGAAAAGCGAATGCACGAATTCGTGTAACAGGGGTATTTAACGCGCCTACTTGAAATCGCGCGACCGGACGAGAATAACCGGCGGGGAGGCCGCGCGGTTGCCGCCACGTTTCCGGGTGCGCGGATCTGGGCCGGGTTCGCCA